>JAYTWN010000350.1:0-4879 GCA_043743435.1 Acidimicrobiia bacterium | reverse complement strand
TCTGTCTTGAGGCGACGCAACACGAATGGGCTAGTGACTCGACGCAAAAGATCGGTCGCCGCTTGATCGTGATCCCGTTCGATTGGTATGGCGAATCGTCGTTTGAATTCCGCGGCAGTACCCAACAATCCAGGGTTCAGTACATGCATGAGCGACCACAATTCACTTAAACGATTCTCAACCGGCGTGCCGGTTAGGGCAACTCTACGATCCGCTTGCAACTGGCGAATAGCTTTTGTTTGCGCCGTTCCAGGGTTCTTAACCTGCTGTGCCTCATCAAGAACTATACGGGCCCAACGAACCGACTGAAGAAGTTCAAGATCACGAGGTACGAGCGAGTACGTAGTGAGCACCACATCGGCATCCGCGCGATAATTAGCACGCGTATCTTCTGCTCCGCCAGTGTTGATGTCTTGGAAACGCAACCGGTCATTGCCGTGATGCACTTTGACTCGTAGCGTCGGGGCAAATCGTTCAAGCTCGCGCTGCCAGTTTCCCAGCACCGACACCGGGCACACCACCAGTGTTGGATCAGGTAAAGGATCAACCAACAACGTTGCAATCAACTGCGCTGTTTTGCCAAGGCCCATATCGTCGGCCAAACACGCACCCAAACCAAGCCGGCCAAGAAACAACATCCAACCCGCACCACGCTGTTGATACGGGCGCAACGCACCGTGAAAGTCCACGGGATCTTCAATCGGCGCGACAGCGGAGTGCAATGCTCCATCAAGCAGTTCGCCCAGCCAACCGTCGGCCACCACATCAATACCGTCAAGACTCACGGCACCGGCGGGCAGACTCAACCCGTCGAGCCCCAACCCGCTACGCAACAATTCCGACGCCGTCGCCTGTCCCTTGCCACCCACGAGTTTGGCGATCGCAGCGAGATCGTGGGCATCAAGCTCAACCCACTCACCGCGAACCCGCACGAGACTTTGCTGGTTCGCCGCCGCATCAGTAAGGGATTTCAACTCCGCCTTGGTGATCTTTCGGCCACCCAGGGCCGCTTCCCATTCGAAGTTAACAATTTCATCGAATCCAAATCCACCCTTTGTTGGCGAATCAGAACCCGCACTCGACGACTTCTTCGTTTTCACTCGAGCCCGAAGACGAAGCCGTTCTCGCCTCGACCACCAGCCCGGCAACCTCACGCCGATTCCTGCTTCGGTTAACGCTTCAATACGTGTACGTACGAACTGCAAGGCCACATCGCTCGACACTTCAATGCTCGCAGCTCTCGCCGATTCCAACAACTCACGAAGTTCAGGAGCTATGCGGACGGCTTTGCCCAATCCTGCTAACAACTCCGCGATTGCTGCCGGTGCGAAAGGAGATTCAGCATCCCAAAGCACCGATGCATCGACAACAATGCTTGGTTCATCGGTGTCTTGAACCAATATGTCGACATGCCATCGATCGGAGACCGTTCCCTTCGAGAGCAAAAAACAGTCGGCGGCCTGTGACGAGATGGCCTGTGATGAGGTCGCTCCAGACGAGATACTGAGTGGCGCGCCGGAACCCGCCTGTTGCGCCTGAAGAACAACGCCACCATCAGCATCGGGTTCACGCAGCCGAATGACAACTCGGGCGCGGGTTTGCGAGGCTGCGCCCGAACGAACCCAAGCGTTGATGCTCTCAAGAAAGGCAGCCACCTTTTGCTGGTCAAGGTTTGCGGGCAGGAACGGATCCGCACTTACCAGCGAAGAGAGCCAAGCTTCTGTTGCCGAACGCCGACCAGCTTTCCGTGGAAGCAAACTCCGCAGCGCTGGTGGAGTTTTCGCGCGCACAATCTCAGGTGCCACACCGCCGGAACTTCGCCGAGTTGATCCAAGCGGAGTTGATCCAAGCAGCCGGTTGCGCACTAATGAGTCAACCGCCTGGGCCAGTTCGTTTGCTGCGCGCTGATGAGCGTCAAAGGTATTGCCGGCAATAAGCGATCGAATCAGGTCACGCTCCAACGCGGTTGGGAGCGGCCACCACCATGATCGAAAACGACCGTCGAATTCTCGAGCCAACCCGGGAACGACGCGACCCGAATCGACGAAATACTCAGCCAGTCTGAGTACCCCAGAATCGTTCGGCTCTCGGGGATCGAATACCAACGATTGGGTTAGCGGCGATCCTTGACCCACGCTCAACTCAGGTAGGGACATCAGCACAACCTACCCGTTGATTCGCATTGCGACAGCGAGGCGACGACCCAAGGAAAGACGTGACGCAGGTCACTATTGAGAAATGGTCCGCTTTTTGGATCTACCTGCTCTCCCTTGACAAGAACGCCGCAAACAGCGGCACCAACCAAACGGAGAACCCCATGAACACCAACACCACTTCCAGCAAGCCCGCCAACACCTCAGCCGTTCGTCGCACCGCGAGAATCCTCGCCGGCACAATGTTCGCCACCACCGCCCTAACTGCAGCCACCACAATATTCAGCGGGTCAGCCGCACAGGCCCTACCGCTCCCGTGCCCCGGCCCTCTCTGCGTTCCAATCGTTCCAGTTCTCGATCCAGCGCTGATCGACATCATTTTCCCGCTACTTCCAACCAAGAACGTCAAGGTAACCATCAACGACAGCAGGACCACTGTTGGCCTCAACGACAATCCGATCTACACAATCACCGTCCGTAACCTTTGGAGCTCACCTGCCAATGGAGTGAGCGTGTTGAACAACGTGCCCGCCGGACTGTCGGGCTTAGTGTGGTCCTGCAGCTCAGGGGTCGGTAGCGCATGTGGCGCCCCCAATGGTTCGGGATCGATCAACCAGATCGTAAACCTCGGACCGCAATCATACGTGGCCTTCACCACGAGCAGTCTTGTTAGCTCCACCGGTCCCAGCATCTCAAACTCTGTAACCGTCATTCCCCCCGCAGCATTTGGAGACAACAACGCCGTCGATAACTCAGCCGTCGACCTCGACACAGTTACCCCACCAGCGACCACGACCACCGCACCAGCACCCGCTACAACCACCACCGCACCAGCACCAGCACCCACCACAACCCTGGCACCCGCCCCAGCTCCAATTACAACGGCTGCCCCGGTGACACTTCCCCCTCCGGTGATCGTTAACCCAACCACCACAACGGTTGCTCCAGCCCCAGCCCCAGCCACAACCCAAGCACCCACGCCCACACAGCCTCAAACGATCGTCGTCATTGTGAAGCAAGAGGGTCCTACAGCAACGGTTGCCCCGGCAAAGAAGGCAGTAGCTAAAAAGAAGGTTGCTAAAAAGAAGGTTGCCAAGAAGATCGTCGCCAAAAGGAAGTAACCAATAGCTAAACTAGCAGGCATTGGTCAGATGAAAGAAAGTGCTGATCAGCAAACGTCAGAGTTTGTGCGTCAACTTGACGCCCAACTGCAAGCAATCCAAAGGCAACTCAAAACGGCTCCGTCTGATTTTCGTGAGCCAGTCAGTTACGCCGTCACGCAAACACGCGACGACCTTCAGACGATCCGCAGCGGCGAACAACTACGCCAACTCGCTGACCGATACCGCACCGACACCACGAGTCAACCAACAGCCGTAACACTCATACGCGCGCAGATCATTGAACGAATCGACAAGCACTACCAAACACCTGCCACAATCGAAATCACCCCAGCCTCACATGAGGTACGTACACAGACGAACCAATCCAAAGCTCAAGATGTCAAAGCAGCACCTCAAAACCCTGAACCAGCAAAACGTAACCTTCGTGATATTGCGCCACAACCCGGTGAACTCGTGGTCTTTCGAAACGGCGACCAAAACCGTTGGGGCATCATCGAACGCCGCGGTGACCTACTCACATCCGAAAACAAACATCAACACCCAGACGGCTGGCAAGACACGAGCGGTTGGAGACTGCGAGCCAACGAACAAGGATCGCACTATCAACTACGCGTCAGTGGAATCCCACACGTCGTGCCAGCAACCACAATCACGCACACCATCGACCCAAAACAACAACCAGATCTTCCAATCGACTCGATCATCGAACAGGGGAGCGGTTCGCTACGCGTGCAGTCAATCACGTGGGGAGACGATGCGCAACGACTCCGCACCCTCGCCGCAGGCAAACCATCAATGCTACGAATGCCGCACGTTACCGATGGATGGGATCTACGCGACGGCATTGGTACGAACAACGAACGCAACGACCCCGCCGACCGTTACAAACAAACCAACTACCGAGACGACCAACAACAAGACTTCGAATACATTCGAACCCAACCAAAAAGCGCCGAGCAACACCGGGAACGAAACTACACACCCACGCCAGGCGCGCAACGACTCCCAACCGCTGGCCCACGAGCAATGGGATGGGCAGCAAACCTCGACAACGTCGACCCAACCCAAACCCGCGTCATCGTCGCAGGATCAAGGGAACTCCAAATCGAATCAGCCGAATTCATCAAGTCAACCCTTGAAACCAGACTGGCCGGAATCGACCCAAGCAAAATAACTCTCGTGCACGGTGGTGCGAGCGGTGCCGACCAACTTGCCAGCAAAGCGGGACGAGAACTTGGAATGAACATCGAAGTTCACCGTGCCGACTGGAACACACACGGCAAAGCAGCTGGACCAATTCGCAACCAACAAATGGTTGATGCTGGAGCACATCGCGTGATCGCTTTCGTCGGTAAACCACTCGACCAAAGCCGAGGAACCGCAGACCTCATCGATCGAGCAGGAAACAAAAACATTCCCACCTCAGTCGTAAACGTGCCTATGCTGACACGATCTTTCACACCTTCGAGAACACTTAGCCGTTAGGTTCTGTCTAATGGTCTAGGTCGATCTGGGTGATGGGCCCGAACCGAGCTACTCATCCTCGACGATTTCGCGATGCGTGACTTCACTGTTGCTCAAGCCGATGACTTTTATGAACTC
>JAYTWN010000349.1:0-10000 GCA_043743435.1 Acidimicrobiia bacterium | reverse complement strand
AACACAGGCATCCAATCCGCCAATATCCACACCCAACTCCAAAGCCGTGGTAGCCGCAACACCACGCAGTGAACCGTCGAACAGAGAGGCCTCAAGCGCTCTACGCTCCGCGGGCAGGTAACCACCGCGATACGGCTTGATGGTGCTGGCCAACTCAGCAGGCACCAAACGTTGCGCTCGAGCGGCCACAATCTCGGCACCCCGACGTGAACGCGTGAAGGCAATGGTGCGATGCCCGTCGGCCACCAGAGCCGCAAGCAAGGTAGACGTAGAGTTGTTACCCGAAACCGGAATTCCATCCGCGCTTACCGGAGGATTCCACACCCCAATGAGCCGCTCGCCATGCGGAGAACCATCATTGTCAATCAAACTCACCGGCAACCCGCACAACTCTGTGGCCAGGCGCTGCGGTTCGCCAATCGTGGCGCTGGCAAACACAAACGTAGGATTGC
This sequence comes from Acidimicrobiia bacterium, assembly GCA_043743435.1. GTDB lineage: Bacteria > Actinomycetota > Acidimicrobiia > Acidimicrobiales > JANYDT01 > JANMZO01. Next base: position 9,548 of record JAYTWN010000349.1, on the reverse strand, counting down.
CTCCATAGTAGGTACACATACGTCTCAGGCGACGAAGAATTTGGGCCAGATGCGTACCGAAAACCCCACGATAAATGTGGAGTTCATCGATCACCACATACTGCAACCGCTTTAAGAAGTTGGCCCAGCGACCATGAAAGGGCAAGATCCCCATATGCAACATCTCGGGATTCGTAAGCACGCATGATGCATGCTTACGGGCCCACTGCCGACTATCCGCCGGCGTATCCCCATCGTAGGTAACGGGCACCAAACCCTGAATGTTGAGCGCACCTAGTGAACGAAGTTGATCTTGCGCCAAGGCCTTGGTGGGAAACAGCAACAACGACGTGGCCTTCCCGCCCGACTCCAACGCTGCCGTAGCTAATGGAACTTGATAGCACAACGACTTTCCCGAAGCCGTACCCGTGGCGACAACAATCGACTCACCACGCAAAACGTGATCAATGGCCGACGCCTGATGCGACCACAACCCGCCATCGAGAAACGGCATACGACTCAACAGGTCCGGGTGAAGTTCCTGGCTCAAGAACCGAGTGCGGGGAGCCCGAGCGGCCAAACGCTCCAAATGCACCAATTCGCCGTTGGCCGATAAAGTTTGCAACAGCTCCTCAAACGGACGCGCAGGCGGTGAACTCGATGGCACCGCAGAATGAGCAGGGGGAGAAGCCGGCGATGTCACCCTCCCACTGTAGGTCAAAACCGCCAAAACGGTCGAACCTATGTTCGTCGGAAACGAGTTCCAATAGCCCTTCGGAAGTGCGACGAAATCCGAACCCCGGCAAGCAACGATAGGTGGTCGAATAGAGCGATGCGCACACAGGGAAACAGCCCGTTGGCTGAGAGCGGAACGGCCCCACCAAAGGCGACCGATGGAAAGCACTACGGGTTTGCAACCTGAAGTACTACGTGGTGGGTCAATCACTGTCGATGGTTGGCTCGTTCGTACAGGGCTTTGCCCAGACCATCCTGATCTTGCGACTTAGCCCAAGTCCGCAAGTATTCACCGCGATCATCATTTTTCAAACGGTCCCCCTGCTGATACTTGGGCCATGGGGTGGCGTAGTTGCCGATGGTATCGATAACCGATTGATCTTGATACTCACGTCGGGACTATCGCTCACCACGGCTGGAGTGCTTGCTTGGCTGGTCCACAGCGGGGGAGCAAATATTGGCCGAATGCAGATGTTGGCGCTGATTTTCGGTGTTGTGAGCGCCATTGAACGGCCCGCAGCGCAAGCGATTCTCTCCGAACTAGCCGGACCGAACGACATGGCCAATGCCGTCGCCCTCAATGCCATGATTCCTCCGATCGCCCGACTCCTCGGCCCCGTCATCGCTGGAATTTTGGTGGAAACCGTAGAGCTGGCATGGTGTTTTGCCATCAACGCCCTTTCCTACGTTGCCGTGATCGTGGCCTTGGCGTCCATGCGATCTGCCGAGTTCTATCCCCGACGAAAAGCCGAACGAGCAAAAGGCCAACTCCGCGACGGTTTGCAGTATGCATGGCGAACCCCACCCGTCCGCACGCCACTGCTATGGGAACAACCCCGATCGGTGCGACTCTGGTGGGTTACCTGACCCAAGACGTAGACGCCCGTGCCCCGTTCGTCCTGGCCGGCATTGGCACGTTCCTTTGCGGGCTGGTGCAACTGCGTTCGGACAAGCACGCCGGAGCAACCAACCAAAGTGGCGAGTCGACAGAGCAAAGGGCAGACAAAGTAGGAACACCTGCGTAAAAGGTGATCCAATAGAGACATGGGAATCCGCAGCTTCGCCAAACGTCTCTCAACACCAATGGCCGACCTGGACAACGCGTCACTCCGGTTGTTCTGCGGAGCACAGGCCTCATGCACCCAAATCAGCGAAATCGAACCCCGCTCCGAGATCTCGGTGATGGGTGAAATTGCCTCGATGCGCATCGTGCCGCACAACGGATCGCCATGGCTTGAAGCGACCGTGTCCGACGGAACGGGCCACCTCATGGTCATGTGGACCGGCCGACGAGAAATCGCCGGAGTTACCCCTGGAAAACGACTGATGGTGACTGGACGAGCCGCACCCACCCGCCCCGGCTCAAAGACCATGCGACTCATGAACCCGGCATACGAATTGGTTGCCAGTTCCTAAGCGTTTGAATTTGACCGGATTCCTACCGGCCTAGACCCTACCGGCCTAGACCCTACCGGCCTAGACCCGTTGGCTCAGCCAACCAGCATCTTCTTGACGTCATCCTCGGCATCGCCGGTGATAAGCGCCATCACTTCGTCGCCAGCGCGAAGCTCTGTTTCGCCGCGAGGAACCACCACATGACGCTCTCGGACGATCGCCACAATCGTGGCATCACGAGGAATATCGAGATCAGCAATGGTGCGACCAGCAGCTGGGGAATTTGGCGCAAGCGTGACCTCAACGAGGCGAGCACCACCCTCAAGATTGAGTAAGCGCACAATCGAACCAACCGACACCGCTTCCTCGACCAAAGCCGTCAACAGATGCGGGGTGGAAACGGCAACATCCACGCCCCACGCCTCATCGAAGAGCCAATGGTTTTTGGGGTTATTGACGCGAGCCACTACACGAGGAACCGCAAACTCCTGCTTCGCCAAGAGCGAAACCACCAAGTTATCCTCATCATCGCCCGTGGCGGCAACCATCACATCAACGTCGGCCATGCCTGCTGCCCGAAGCGACTCAAACTCACACGCATCAATGTTGTGCCAGTTCACTGCCAATGAAGGCGAAAGCTTGGCCACCAACGCCGCATCAACCTCAAGCAGGTGGACCTCATGACCGGCCTTCAGCAAGTCTTCAGCAATGAACGTTCCAACAGCACCAGCACCAGCAATTGCAACCTTCATCGAAAACTCTCCTGCATTATGACCATCGGGAACATCGTGACTGCGAAACCAGCGGAACAACTTTGAACAAGCACGCGTTTCGTCATCGGATTAGTGCGTGGGCCCAGAGTTGAGCAGAGCCGAAAAACCAGTGGCGCTGTCAGCCCGCACCAACACATGCAACACATCGCCCTCTTGGCCCACGAGATCAGGACGAAGAATCGAAGCGGTCCCTGCTCGCGACACAGCAACCACCTGGACATTGGCACCATCACTCAAACCACTGAGCTTCTGGCCAATCCACGCCGGGCTAATTGGGCGTTCCTCAAATGAGAGCAGCCCACTCTGGTCATTCCACACATTGGTTACGCCGTTGGTGAGATGACGAAGAATCTGATCGGTAGTCCAAGCAACCGAAGCCACCGTGGAGATGCCGAGGCGCTGATAAATCGCTGCGCGACGTGGGTCATAGATACGAGCAACAACATTGCCCACACCAAAGGTCTCCTTGGCAATACGGGCGGCCAAGATGTTGGAGTTATCACCGCTGGTAACGGCAGCGAACGAATCGGCCCGTTCGGCGCCAGCCTCAACCAGCACATCCCGGTCAAACCCGTAACCGATGATCTTCACCCCAGTAAAGCGGCCATCGAGGCGCCGAAACGCCTTGGGGTTTCGATCCACAATCGTGACCGAGCTCCCAGATTCACAAAGTTGATTGGCTAAGCCAGAACCAACACGACCACAACCGACGATGACGACATGCACGCCTCTAGTTCACTCGGTCTTGGACGGTGTTGCAATCATTTTTTGTACGACGTGACACAAATTCTCTTTCTTCAAGCTGTGTTCTCGCTTTCTGCCGAGCTTCATCAACAACGAAGCCTTTGCAGAGTTTGGAACTGGTGCCCGGGGAAGATGAGCTGCCGAGAACCGTCACTGGCACAGGCCGCTGGTGCCGGAGTGCTAAAAAGGTCCTTTTCGTTCTCTTGCCGTGAACGTCTTCGTGCAGCAGCTCGTTTCGTGCGCGCCCGCCTGTCAATCCGGCAACAGATAACAACGATTCATAGCGAAAGGCCCCAGTGGCTAGTGCATTTAAGCGTCTCATCGTCGGCAAGCCCATTTCTTCAGCCGATTCGGATCACCAACGGCTCCCCAACTGGATTGCACTGCCGGTCTTCAGCTCCGACGCCATCTCTTCGACCGCCTACGCCACTGGCGAGATCCTGGCCGTAACCGCTATTGGCGGATCAAGCTTGGCCTTGGGCGTCTCCAAGCTGGTACCCATCGCCATTGTCGTAGCGGTACTGCTCGTCATCGTGGTGATCTCCTACCGGCAAACGATTTTCGCTTACCCCTCCGGTGGTGGCTCCTACATTGTGAGCCGCGAAAACCTGGGCGAATACCCCGCCATCCTCGCCGCCGCCTCGCTGTTGATTGATTACGTACTCACGGTCGCTGTTTCCATCTCAGCCGGTGTTGAAGCCATCATCTCCATCGACCCGGGCCTTGCTGATAAGCGAGTGCCAATTTGTTTGATCCTCGTGTTGATCATGACCCTGGCCAATCTCCGAGGACTCAAAGAATCCGGTGGACTGTTCGCGCCTCCCGTCTACCTGTACATCGGGATGATCATCCTCCTGCTCGGCTACGCAACCTACAAAGGCTTCAACGGAACTTTGGGAGTCGTCGACGTCGCCAAGGCCGAAGAAAAGGGTTATGTCTCCGAAGGGCTCAAGAACCTTGTGGGCGGAAACTTGACCTTGATGATTTTGCTCAAAGGTTTTTCATCAGGAGCCGTGGCGCTTACCGGAGTTGAAGCGATCTCCAATGGAGTTCCCGCCTTCAAACGACCCGAAGCCAGAAACGCTGCCCGAACCATGATTTACATGGGAGTTATCCTTGGCTCGCTGTTCTTTGGCACAGCCTTACTTGCCACCCACGTTTCCCCCTACCCGAGCGAAAAGATCACGGCCGTAGCGCAGATGGGGGAAGTGGTCTTTGGCCGTGGCGTTCTGTTCGTCATTCTCCAAATCGCCACCGCTCTCATCCTCACCCTGGCCGCAAACACCGCCTACGCCGACTTCCCTCGGCTCGCTCAGATGATCTCCCGTGATGGTTATCTCCCGCGACAGTTCTCGAACCTCGGTGATCGACTCGTGTTCTCCAACGGAGTGATTTTTCTCGCCGTTGCCGCCAGCGTGCTGCTTATTGGATTCGGAGGTGTAACCACCAAGCTCATTCCTCTCTACGCCATTGGTGTTTTCACCGCCTTTACCCTGAGCCAAACCGGCATGGTCATCCACCACTTCCGTCTCAAAGAGCCAAATTGGCAACGCGGGGCTGTTATCAACGTGATCGGTGCCATTGCGACGTTCATCGTGCTGCTGATCGTTGCCATCTCGAAGTTCACTGCCGGCGCATGGATCCCCATCGTGATTGTTCCGCCCATCATGTTGCTGTTCATTGCCATCAAGAAGCACTACAACCACGTAGCCGCAGCAGCTTTCGTGACCCCAGCAAGCGTGAACCGTGTAGCCCCCAACCACACCGTTGTGGTACTCGTCGGCCGCGTGCACCGGGGTGTAGTACGTGCACTTATGTATGCGAAATCGTTGCGGGCCAGTCATCTTGTAGCCATTTGTGTCTCCAGCGATGACGCCACGACGGCTCGCATGCAAAAACAGTGGAAAGAATTTGGTTTCGACATCGACTTGGAAATCGTTCACTCGCCGTACCGTCAGCTCACTGAACCCATCGTGGAATACATTGATCGGCTCGACGAGCGCTGGGAAAACGACACCATCACCGTGGTCATTCCAGAACTCGTGGTGACCAAGTGGTATCAGAACATTTTGCACAACCAAACTGCGTTGCGCCTCAAAGGTGCTCTGCTATTCCGTGAAGGAATCGTGGTCACCTCAGTGCCCTACCTCCTCGACTCAAACGAAGCCGACGCTCACATCCAAGGGCTGCGCGAAGTGGGTGTCGATGTTACAAAACTTGGTCACGGCGACCACGCACACGATGACAACCACACGCACGAACAGAGTCACGAGAAGCACTGAGTAGGCACTGGTTTGCTCATTTGGAATCTGCTGAGCCCGAAGCTGGTTGATCGGGCTTACAGATCCACCTGAACGCCAACCTCAAACACACGATCCGATGGAAGCTTAAAGAACTCGGCAACGTCGGTTGTGTTGCGGCTCATCTGACGCATGAGGTTTTCTCGCCAAGGCGCCATACCTTCCAGCTCGCTCGGGCGAAGATTCTCGCGACCAAGGAAATAGACCGCATCGCGTACATCAAGGGCAAGATCCGTGGCGAGATCATTATCCACATTGAACTCCTCCATGAAGCCGTACCGCAGCGTCACTTGGAAGACTCCATGACCTAAATCGACCGCCGTAACCCGTTGCAACTGAAGAACCTCCGGCTGATCCTCGGTCATCACGGATACCACATAGACCCGTTCGTGCAGCACTCGGTTGTGACGAACGTTGGCCTGCAGGGCCGGGGGTACCAACCCTGGCTCAGAAAACAAAAACACCCCGACACCCGGAACCCTTGTAACCGGGGTGCGACCAGTGTTGACGGCATTGATGTACTCGGTGAGCGGAACCGCGCCGCGACGAAGACGCTTCGCCACAATGGTGCGCCCGGTCTTCCACGTTGTAAGTAAGGTAAAAATAAGCGCGCCTACGAGTAACGGAAACCAACCACCCTTCGGGATCTTGAACAGGTTCGCAGCGAGAAACACTGAGTCAACAAACAGCAACGGAATGCCAATGAGATACGCCTTGGTTTTGGACCAACCAAACCGATTCTGCGAGACGGTGATAAAGATAAGTGTAGTTATGAACATGCAGGCTGTTACGGCTAACCCGTATGCAGCGGCAAGGTTGGACGATGTACGGAAGCCCAAAACCAAAAAGACGCAACTCACCATCAGAAGCCAGTTGATTTGAGGGATGTAAATCTGGCCCTTCTCGGTTTTCGAAGTATGTCGAATTTCCACTCGAGGGCTGTACCCCAAGTTCACGGCCTGTTGGGTAAGGGAGAATGCTCCGGAAATCAGTGCCTGCGAAGCAATCACTGTGGCTACCGTGGCCAAGATCACCAACGGCAACAAAAACCAGTGCGGTGCCATACGAAAGAACGCCTCTTCCAAAAGGTTCCCCTCATCCTGAATGATCTGCGCACCCTGACCGAAGTAATTCAGCAGCAAAGCCGGAAGAACCGCCACAAACCATCCGGTCAGAATGGGCTTCCGACCAAAGTGACCCATATCGGCATACAACGCTTCGCCTCCGGTCACTACGAGAAACAACGAACCCATCGAAAGGAAGCCCTTGAGAGGATTCGCCTGGAAATAACGCAAAGCCCAGATTGGGTTAACGGCCTGAAGTACCGCTGGTGTTTGAATGATGTTGACCACTCCAAGCACCGCCAACGTTCCAAACCATACGATCATGATCGGACCGAATGCCTTCCCGATTTGGCCCGTTCCCCAGCGCTGTACCGAGAACAACCCAACAATGATGCCAATGGCAATCGGCAGAATGTAGGGGGTAAACGTTTGGCTCACGAGGCCAAGCCCTTCAACGGCTGACAACACCGAAATGGCCGGGGTAATCATTCCGTCGCCGTACAGCAACGCCGTACCAAACAGGCCTAACAGCAGCAGAACTCCGGATCGCTTTGCTGCTTTGGCAATGCCACTTCGAGGCTCACCATCACCGTGACTTTTCGGGAGCAACGCGGATAGGGCCAAGATCCCACCTTCGCCGTGATTATCAGCACGCATAACAAAAAACAGGTATTTGACCGTAATGATGATGATCAGCGCCCAAAAGATAATGGACAGTGCGCCAAAGATGACACCCTGGCTGAATGGCAACAAATCCGCTGCCGTTGTTCCCTGATGGGGTGTCGTCCCCGTCACCAGCTGATGAGGTTTGTGTCCCAGAGCTTCCCGCATGGCGTAGATCGGGCTCGTACCAATATCACCGTAAACAACGCCCAGCGAACCAAGGGTCAGGCCTAACAGGCGCTTTCCGGTAACTGGGCCGCTATGTCCGTGTGGTTCATTCATGTGTCTCCAAGGGAAGGGATTCGGAAAATCTAATCTCGCAAGCGGGCTTTAGAAGGGAACTCTTTCCAACGCGCTACCCGTGTTCGGGTGTGCTCTCTAGCCGAAACGGTCCTTTGGCAAACGATGCGCGGGACGACGCTGAGCTATATGAAGTAGCGGATCTCGCCGTCGCTTGCTTCCATTACGGCGTACACCGCGTCATGCAACTGACTGTGGAGCTGGCGGAACCTCGTGGCCTCTAAGTCGTCGTCGTCAACCGCTTGAGCCGGAGCTGATTCATTACCGCCGTCAAGGGAGTCAATCGAGGCAAACGCCGCATCCCAATCCGTTGTCGATGCCGCCACGCCGAGGCGCATGTTTGGGGCTTGCACGAGCGCCCGGTCAAGGTCCTGCACGATGGTGATCACCACATCAGTAGTTGTGCGCACACCAGGCGTAGACAGCAGATTCAAGGCCTGAAGTTTGCGCATTGCCATGGCCATGATCAACACCGGATCGCCCATCTCGGTTACGGCTGCATCGATTGACGACAGGTTGATAGCGACGGAAGCCGGTACGTTGAACCAGCGTTGCAACGTGTTGAACAATTCCTCGGTCGCCGAATGCAACGCCAGCAGTTCGTGGGGTTTTGGAAGTGTGTCGGCGGCATCGTCCACTTAGCTATCATGACCTCATATCGACAATCGTGGAGTGACCAACGCGGGAAACCACGACTCCTCAAAATTTGTTGCAACTCCTCAACACTTGTCCCAGGGCCGGAGCTCGTAGGTTCTCCCGTGCGGGGACCAAATCAACACACCCTCCCAGGCTGGCGAAAAGCGCCGCTAGAGTCTCGCCCCATGGCTCTCCAGGTTGTTGATCATCCACTCGTTGCCCACCGCATCACCGTCCTACGAGACGAGAACACCCCGTCGCCGGTGTTTCGCAAGGCCGTCTCCGAAATCGCTGCCCTTTTGGCCTATGAAGCCACCCGCACCTTGCACGTTGATGCCGTGACCGTACGAACCCCCACCGGCCTCGATGCCCCCGGAGTCCGCCTAGCCGCACCCGGACCGCTCCTCGTACCTATCCTGCGCGCCGGACTGGGACTACTTGACGGGTTCCTCTCCGTACTGCCCGAGGCTGAGGTAGGCATTATTGGCCTGCGTCGCAACGAAGAAACCTTCGAACCCGAGCAATACGCCCAAAAACTCCCCGCCGACCTTCGCGGACGCGACGTCTTTGTCCTCGACCCCATGTTGGCCACGGGCGGCTCACTGGCCTTCACCTGCCAGCTGTTGATCGACCGGGGCGCAGAAAACGTGATCGCCGTCTCCGTTATCTCCGCACCCGAAGGCGTTCGACGAGTTGAAGCAGCCTGCCCCAATGTTCACATCATCACCGCTGCCCTCGACCCCGGCCTCAACGAAAAAGCCTTCATCGTGCCCGGACTGGGCGACGCCGGAGACCGCCTCTTCGGCCAAGCAACTTCCGCATAAATGTGCGAAGGCTGACGTGGACAGGCGTGCCCACGTTGCCTAGTGGTGTGTCGCTGAATTGAGTGAGACGGATTGCGAGTCACGGTTTGTCGAGGGCAACGACGCTCCGAGGAACTGCCTGCTTTACCCAACCAG
>JAYTWN010000348.1:0-5543 GCA_043743435.1 Acidimicrobiia bacterium | reverse complement strand
ATCCCGCGACTGAGCAGGTCGTCTTCGTCGTGACGCGGTCCTGAAGCTTCACCGGTTGGCACGAAGCGAGGGAACCGTTGTGCTGGGAGTGCCAATCCGTGTTCGGCGAAGGCCACGGTGACGGAGCGGCCACAGCGTTCTAGATAGCGAACAACGCAGGCCATTTCGTCGACGGTGGCCGTTTCCGGTGGGAGGGGGAGGGCCTGGCTGTGTCTCACCGTGGTGGGTTTTTGTGCTGGCTGAGGTTTCGTATCTGCGGTCGCCTGTGCGTGAGCGACCGCCGTGTTCGTGGTCTTTGTTGTCTTTGTTGTCTTTGTTGTTGTCGTTGTTGTCGCTGTCGTTGCCGTTCGAATTGGAGTTGAAGTTGGCGTTGATGTTGCGGTCACGGGGGTGGCTGCGGTTGGGGTTTGTGGGTCGGTGAACCGGAGGCGGCCGTTGATCACCAGCAAGTTGTGTTCGCCGGTGTGGAGTTCGATTCGGCCTGCAGCGCTCAGTGCGCCTATTGCTCGTTGCCGGGTGAGCGCACGAGCTAACGCCCCAGCCCCATCGCGTACCTGCGCGGCAAACTCGAACTTTTCGGATTTGGCTGCGTCGGTCATGGTGGAGAACAATCGAATCAGCGCAGCTTCAGGGGTGAGAAGCAACTCGTTCCGCCAGCAGTCGGGGTTGGCAGTGATGGCGGTCTTTAATGCCGAAGCGCCCAGCCTCGCAGCCGACGTTGAGGAAAACGGGCCAAGGTAGGTAGCATCATGCACGCCACCGGCAACTTTGGAAATAACGATCTTGGCCGAAGGGCCATCACCGGTAATTCGTAGGTAAACATAGTTTGTATGGAGCTTGGCTTGACGATTGAAGCGAGGCAGAAACCGCTGAATCAAACGGATCTCTAAAACCTCAGCCTCAAGAGTAAGTGCACAAGGAATATGGTCGATGCGATGCAACACTTCGAGCATGGCACCGATTTTGCGGCGATCGTCGGACGAAAAATAGGACCGCACTCGTGACCGGAGATTCGTGGCCTTGCCAACGTAAATGACCTTGTTGGACTGGTCTCGAAACACGTACACGCCAGGGGAGCGAGGGAGGTTGTTGGTGAGACACAACTTGGATGCCTGCGGATGCCGATTAATCGCGGGAAGTTCGGCCAAATCAGTGAGACCCAACACACCATACCCTGCGGCCCGTTCAAACAGGAGGTGGAGCAAATCGGCGGTGGCCTTCACGTCGTCGAGGGCGCGGTGGGTGGGTTGGTTGTTGAAACCAAAATGCGCGGACAGCGTGCCCAGTTTGCAGTTTGGAACCTCTTGGCGCACCAACCGACGAGCCAGCCCGCACGTGTCAAGTACTCGATTCGACAATGTTGGGTAGTGATTGGCTCGAAGTGCTGCGTTGAGAAACGACAAATCGAAACGGACGTTGTGACCCACGATAACTGCATCGCCAATGAACTCCAACAGCGACGGCAACACCGCGGCAATCTTGGGAGCGGGCCCAACCATGGTTTCGGTGATACCGGTGAGGTAAACGATTTCTGGAGGAATAGGGACTCCCGGATTCACCAACGTTTGCAGCGTGCCAATGCATTTTCCACCCAGGTAGCGGGCTGCTCCAACCTCAGTGATAGCGCAGGTGTTGGCCGAGGCACCGGTTGTTTCGAGGTCCACCACGCAAAACGTAACTCCGGAAAGCGGATCGCCAAGATCGTCGAAGGTCTGCTGACGGGTTGCCAGTTGATCAGAAACTTTTCTCGCTGCAGTCTGTAATCGACCAGGAACGAGCGTTGCTGTTGTTGTCCCTATCGCTGGTGGTGTGGTGCTTTCGGCGCTTCTGGCGGTGGTCCCTGCTGTGGACCGCGTTGAGCCTGACGTTCTCGCAGTGTTGGGGGAAGAAGTTCGGACTGGGGCTTTTGCTGGAGCCCGGGCGATGGTCGTTCGCCTCGACGTGCGGCTTGACGTGAAGGCTCGAACCGGGGCAGTTGTGGCTTGTGGAGGCCACAAAATGGGAGGCGGCTCGTTGGGGATCGTGCGGCTGCGCGGCGAAGGGGTAACAGCCATGAGACCGAACCTTAGGCGAACAAAGGTTCGAAGGCAAGAACACTCGTTCGACGAACATCTGTAGCTTTGGTCTGGAGTTGGAGATGCGTGGTCGCTCTTTGGAGGTTTCGCGAAAAAGTTTTGGGAATCTTTTTGAGACCCCAGTTTTTTGTCATACCCCCTCCGTAAGTTGATGCCCATGGCTTCCTTAATTTCCACGGCTCGCTCCCCACGGAGTATCTCCGCTGCTCGGCTTTCCCTCGTTTCCGTGAACGCGACACTCGATGCAACGGGTGATTCGGCCAAGTTTGTACTTTCTTGCGATGGCTGCGTTATGGCGAAATCGGCGGCGTGTGCCGATTGTGTGGTGACCTATCTGTGCGGCAAGGATGCGTCGGAACTTGGCGGTTCACCTCGCCATGAACTCAGCCCGGCAGAGTTCGCCACACTGTCGAGTCTTCAAGCTGTGGGCATGGCTCCGGTGAATCGCCACTTGGAAGCTCATCCGTCGCGGGCTTCGTTGCGTCAACCCCGCCACCTCACCCTTGTCTCGGATCGGGTGTCGGCATGAACTGGATCGGGATCATCCAAATCGTTTTGATCATCGCCGCTACGGGCGTTTCGGCCCGTGGCTCACAAGCGCAAGGTCGAACCGCGAGAACGCCGCTCCGTTCCGCCAGGGTGAGAGGCCGCCAGTCGTTCTCCCGGCGATATGCCACCGAGGTCCCACGGTCTGAAGTCTTCGTTTCGGAGCGGGCTAACTAATGAGTGGTGGTGTTTTCACGCTGTTGGCCGGGATCTGCTTGCCAGTCATGGTTTTGCCGGCGGTGCGCCGTGGTAGCAATAGAGCGTGTTGGATACTCGCAACGGTCCTGTGGAACCGGCAACGATTTCGCAACGCACGGAACTTCTCTTGGCTATCGGGCGCAACGCCGGATGCGATGCCATTGGAATTGCCCGAGCGGAGGTGTTCTTCGAAGCGCGGGCGGAGCTTGAGCGTCGCAAGGCAGAAGGTCTTAGCGATGACATGGGATTTACCTATCGCAACATCGTGCGATCGACTGATCCCGCAACCGCCCTACCGAACGCCCGATCCCTTGTGGTCGCAGCAAGACGATATCGACGTGCCGACGTGGATGCGCCAGACCTCGCCAGCGGCCGCATCGCCCGATACGCCTGGAGCGACCAGTACACGCCGCTGCGAGAAGCGCTTGGCCAAGTCAGTCAAACCCTTCGTTCGTGGGGCTACCGCACCCGGATTCTCGTTGATGACAATGCCCTTGTTGACCGGGCCGCAGCCTATAAAGCCGGGCTTGGATGGTTTGGGAAAAACGCCAACCTCCTTCTCCCCGGGCAAGGCTCCTGGTACGTCCTTGGATCGCTCGTTACCGATGCGGACCTGCAGCCGGCCAGCGAACCCGTAGCGGATGGCTGTGGCACGTGCATTCGCTGTATCGACAGTTGTCCTACCGCCGCCATCGTTGCCCCAGGAGTTGTTGATGCCCGTCGTTGTTTGGCGTGGCTGGTTCAAAGGCCGGGCCCGTTCCCGATGGAGTTCCGCGAAGCCCTCGGTGACCGAATCTATGGCTGTGATGACTGCCAAGAAGTTTGTCCGCCCAACCGCACCTTCGATCGCAAAGAACCGCCGGAAACTCCCGACGTCTCCGCACAGCCCTGGACCGAGTTGTGTTCCTTGGTAACCGACACCGATACCCAGCTGCTAGCCCGTCATGGTCGGTTCTACTTACCGGCCCGTGATCCAAACATTTTGCGTCGCAACGCCCTCTTGGCCCTGGGGAATGTGCTTGCGGAATGGCAAACGCAAGGCGCGCTCGTTCCAGGAACACCCTCGTCTGCTGAGCGGGGCCGTGAGGTGATCATCGACGCGTTGCTACACGAATCACCCCTAACTCGAGGCGCTGCAGCCTGGGCTGCCGGTCGGATCGGCGCCATCGAGGCTTTGCGATCCCGAATAGGCGAAGAACACGATGCAACGGTGATTGAAGAGCTCATGCACGCTGTGAGCCGGTTGTCTCGTTAGCCTCAACGCCGCCATGTCGAATCACTTCCAAAACGCCTCTGGTGAGCTTCCTCGGCCATCGCGGGACTCCTCGACCTTGGTCCCGACTCCGGACGCTTCACGATTTGTCCCGAGTCCGGACGCTTCAAGCTTTGTCCCTAGGCCGGACGTTGGTCGAGGGCGACATCTTCTCGTTACGAACGACTTTCCGCCCAAGATCGGTGGCATCCAGTCGTACCTCTGGGAACTTTGGCGCAGATTCCCCGCCGGATCAGCCGAAGTCCTCACCACCCCGTACGCCGGAACAGCGGCCTTTGATGCCGCCGCACCGCTGCCAATCACACGCACCAAACAAATATGGATGGCGCCAACTAGAGGGCTTCGCCAGCAAATCGTGGCCCACGCTAAACGTATCGGTACAGATTTTGTGTTGCTTGATCCCGCCCTGCCCATGGGATGGCTCGGGCCGCAACTACGGGTGGAAGGCATCCGTTACGGCGTCATCCTTCACGGCGCCGAAGTTACCGTCCCAGGCCGCCTTCCCCTCGTACGTTCCGCTCTTGCCAAAGTGCTCAACGATGCCGAATTGGTTATTGCGGCAGGAGGATATCCACTCGCCGAAGGGGAGCACGCCATTGGTCGAAAACTCCCATCGATCGTTATTCCGCCAGGAGTAGATGTCGAACGATTCGTGCCAATTGGTGCCAACGAAAACTCCGAGAACGATGCCCAAACCCGATCCGAACTACGCCGCGGGCTGGGTCTTCCCGTCGTCGGCCCGCTTATTGTTTGCACCAGCAGACTCGTTCCCCGGAAAGGGTTCGACACCGTGATTGCTGCGGCTGGACAGATCGCCGCCGAATTTGGCGCACTCACGGTGGCCATCTCGGGAAGTGGACGAGATCGCGAACGTCTGGAACGTAAAGCCCAAGAAACCATGACCGAACACTCGCAACTCGATGTGCGTTTTCTGGGACGCACAACGGACGAACAACTTGTGCAGCTCGTCCAAGCCGGCGATGTTCACGCCATGATTTGCCGGAACCGCTGGGGTGGTCTGGAGCAGGAAGGTTTCGGTATTGTGTTCCTCGAAGCCGCGGCGTGCGGAACCCCCCAGATCGCCGGGGCCAGTGGAGGGTCAGCCGAAGCCGTCGTAGACGGAGAAACCGGTCTTGTCGTTGCCAACCCTAAAAGTGCTAGCGACGTTGCCTCGGCCATGCGCACCCTGCTCAACGATCCGACCCGCAGAGCAAACATGGCGGTCGCAGGACGCAAGCGAGTGGTTAACGAGTTGACCTACGACATCCTTGCCCGCGAACTCCATGACCGAATCGAAAGTTTCCTTCCAGGTAAGGGTCGCTAAATCACTTGAAGTGGCTTTGGATGCCTACGAGCTCGGGTCGGAAGGCATAGAGTCGGTTGTGCGCACGTTTCCCCGTGTGCGCGCGTCGGAGGAATCATGATGGCTGAGCACGCAACTGCACATCTCA
>JAYTWN010000347.1:0-25581 GCA_043743435.1 Acidimicrobiia bacterium | reverse complement strand
GCAAGGTGGTTGTAGACCAGGTGGACATGATTGACGACGGATGGCGCGACTGGCTTCAGTTCAACGATTTCATCACGCCGCAAGTCGAAGGTTGGTGGGTGAAGGAAGTTGCTACTACCCACGACGTGTTGATGACCGACCAAGGAAAAGAAATCGGATTCGCTCGCCTACTCGCCGTGAAACCATGACTGAAATTCAACTTCCGTGTTGAGGATTGCTCCACCGGTTACGAAGACGGCGATGTTCAACCCGAGATAGGGACGCAATCGAACCCGGTCACGCAACGCGAACGCAACAGCAAAGGGTGCCACGAAAATACCTGCGCCGATCGGCCCGCCGCCGTGGGGAACGTCGGGCAACGGATACAGACCGGCTGTCACCGCCGCCGCTCCCGCTGATAGCAACAAACGGCAACGATGATGGTTGCGACCCGGCGATGATGGTTGCGACCCGGCGAGGGATAGGACGCATGCTTACCATTGAAAGACCGATTCCGCCGCAGAGGAGCGAGCAACCGGTCGCAAATGCCGCGCCGTTGAAGAGCCGGTGATATGGCCGATCAGAGGTCCCAAGATCGCTTGCTGCCTCCCGTGCGAAACTGTATCCATTAGTCATCAGTCCACATACGAGTTGGGCTCCGAAGTACAAAACCGGAGAAACCACCCCAAACCCCAGCAACACCACCATCAAACGGGTGCGCACGGCTCGACCTGACATGTCCCGAGCATAAGGACCTGCGACTACGTCACCACGAGCGAGCCCCTGAGTCACCCCTGAAGCAACCCTAAGTTCGCGTCTTCGTGTTCTCGGTTACTAGCGAGCCTGGTGGCGCTTCAAAAAAGTGCTTAGCCTAGGTAGAGTTCGGGTTTGGATTGACCTTCGACGAGGGAAAGGCGGCTTTCTCAAGGGCCAAAACCTTGCCTTCATGTATTAGCAAATTGACTTTTGCTTTCCTAGCGGCTTCGGTCTCTACGCCGTCGGTCATCAATGAAAGAGGCTCCTGAGGGAATCGAGCCTGTCGAACGTTGCACTACCAACGCACGGAACTTGCTTTGCTGTACGGCTAGTTACGTGCCCGGACATAATCCCCTCCCCTTAATCCGTGGGTAAAGCTACAGGTTCGTGACTCTAAGAACGCTCGGGCGTGGGCTACAACCGATACACGGCGCCGGTGAGCGTCGGATGCTCAACTCGCGCTTAGGTCCAATTGGCAAAGAAATCGTTCCCGGCCGGCGAATTTTTTGCACAGGCTGCGAATCACGAAACCGCACTCTGCATAAAAGTTGACGGCGCCGGCGTCGGTTTCGGCTTCCAGAAGCGAGAGACGAAGGGAAAAAGCGGCTTGTCGATCATCAGTCGCCCTATGCCGCAACGACGCCAGAGTGGCGCAACGACGATGTGGTGGATGATGCCGCGCTTGTTGTTCGCTTCGATACCGATCATTCCGGCGAGCTTTCCTTCGCAGACAACTCCATACGGAAACAGGTTCGCCTGACGAGCGTAACGGTCGATGGCCTCCTCTACCGCTACTCGGTGGCGCTCAGGCTCTCCTCGCCATCCGATCAGCAGCAACATCAGCTCGCGCAGCTCCGAAGTATCCAGCCAAGGCGCAAGGCTGACGACGCCATTGGAACTCATCGAACAAGAATATCTGGCAGGCGCATTTCTGGTCGGGTTCCTTTTTGAGCTGGGACCCTGGATATTTTTTAATGTCCGTTCATCACAGCGGCCCGAAGAATGTTGGGATCTCAAGCGAAAGTTGAACTTGGAGTCCGGGAGTTTCCGACTCCCCGCTCGGGATCATTAGAGCTCCCCCCGAGAATTTTCGATACCCCTCATGATGGAAGGTGGAGCACCTCTAGCGAATGAGCTGTTCTTTGATTTAGAAGTAGTAACCGTCGCATGGTGGATCGGGATTAGGGAGAACTGCGGCAGCCGTGGTGGTTGTTGGAATGGCTGAGAAAACGATGGGGTTCGGGGCTGGGGCGGCGGGGGGTTCTGCCGGGGCGGATTGTGTGGCGCTGGAACTGGAGGCTTTAGCTGCTGCTGCCGCCGCGTTTTGTGCTGCCTGGGTTTGTGCTGCTTGGACTTGTGCTGCTGCGGCGTGTTGTTGGCGGATTGCTTCGGCTTCAAGGAATGCTTGTCGTTTGCCTTCGGCTTCGTAGTGTTCAGCGTCTTGGTCAAGTTGGCGGGCTCTGAGTTCAAGTTCGTCGGCATCGATTGTTGCTTCGCCCGAAACGTAACGCACTGTGTGAACTGAACCTTGAAACTCTGTATGTGTACGAACGGCCTTCTCTCCGCCCCACGTCTCTGCGTCGAGAATCTGGGTGATCCGTGTCGAGGACACCGCAACTGAAGCTGCCTCCATACGTAGAGTTCGTGCCAACGAATGAAGTTCGGCTGCCTTCTCTCGAGCTTGTGCTGCTTGTGCGAACCATTGTGCACTAGACGCCATGTTTAGCTCCACCGTGTTCCGCTCAACCAAGTTTCAGGGGTAGAACGCAAAGCCGAACACCTTATCCACGTGGCGATGCCTGGATGGTTTCAGCCCTTATTGGTTGGCTGAACGCTAAGGCTGTCATAAACCAAATCCTAGGGCGATGCGCTTTGGGTTCATAGGGGGCAACTGTGCACTCCGCGTCTGCGGTTGAAGAATTGATTGTGTCTGGCCGATCTCTGAAAGTCGCTTCAAAGCAATGGATTTCGGGTTGCTGTCACGAAAGGAACGTTTGGTTGACCGAGCGAGCGCGTGTTGACCTCTGTTCAGTTTTAGTAGGCCAGCTTAGGGTGTTCGCGATGGAACACCGTGAAGTCTCCGTGCACACAGATTGGATTCGATCATGACGTTATTGATGCCTGACGAAAAGAGCAGCGCGCTTGGCCGGTCCAGCCGGCCTCAGCTTCCGGCACCTATGAACTATGTGAACGTAGAGATGTTGTTGTCGAAGCTTGTCGAGCTGCATGCTGCTCGTGATGAAACACTGCTTGGTCTTGATCGGTTAGACAAAACTTCCTGTCTGGCAGGTACTCCGATTCGTTCCATACCGGCACGGGCCAATCTCGCTGGTTTGCTTGTGAGGATTCGTGAGTTGGAAGCTATGGCCCGCAAAGTTTGGCAGGAAGAGTTCGGTGCAGCGCAATCGCCTACTCCGAGGCTTGCGACGTTGTTGTCCAAGGCTGGTGCTGCCGATGCGACGACTGTGCAAAAACTTATCGAGAGCGACGGTAAAGAGATCAGCGAGGCAGAATTTACTGATCTGATGCTCGTGCTCGATGGGACCGTGGTGAACCCCGATCGTGGCGGTGTTGGTGTATTCGAATACGCAGCGAGCTTCATTCAAAAACTCGACCCGAAAGTACTTTCCCGTTTCACCGACGAGTTAGAACGTCTGACGTTTGGGCCGCAAGTCAACTCAGCGAAAGGGCAACGAGCGGCAACCTTGCTCCATGAACTCCGCATGTTGTTTTCAAACGTGTTTGCTGCGCAAACCGATTCCGGCTTCCCGGAGCTGAAAGCCAAGATCGACAGCATTTCTCTCGGCTCACTAAACCTTCTCCTTCAACCAGAACACGCCCCAATAGTTCAACCCGCAATCAGTGATCTTTGGTTGAGCCGAATCGCTAATCGTGTCCTAATCGACCCGGCCTCTTTGTCGGACAACCAGAAAGGTTTGTCGCCAAGTTTTCCGACGTTCAATGATTCCTTCCCGATTAGGACCATGGTGTTGCGACTGTTGGAGTCGAATCAACACGTTGGCGGAAGCGCCTTGGCGTTTTATCTCAAACCAGACTCAAGTAGCGAAGCGCACCTCAAAGCGGCATCGCATCGACTGTTGGCGCTAGTTACACCGAACACCTCGTTAAGTAGTCTTCTTCTTGATTCCCGACACGCTTCCAAAGCAGAAGACGATTTGGCTGCGCTTCTCGTTCGGAACCACTTCGCTCGAGGCTTCGACAGCTCCAATCCCGCCCGAGTAGCCGAAGCAGGAGAAAATCTGGAACTGATCATCGCAAATGTCAAAAACCTCAAAAGTCTGTCTGCTCCAATGACCCAAGCCTTGGCCACGGGGCTTGCTGGAGCAATGGTAAATCCGCTTATCAATCAACAACTTCTTGATTCGACACTGATTCCGGAGTCAGACGAAAGAACGATTGCAGTTGGCCTACAACGATTCAAACCTGGGTACAACAACTTCCTAGAGTTCATCGAAAAGCTTGCGAAACGGCCTGAAGCTATCGTAACGATCGCTGCTGCTTTTGGCCCAATGATTGCTACTTGCGCAAGGCTCGAAAATGCGCTGCCAAGCCGGACCAATCTCGTCAGCGGTGCCGGATTCATAATGGGCGCAATGCAGGTGAGCCTTGATGAGAAAAACGATTCGAGAAAGGCCTTCATTGAAGGTCTTGCTATGAGCGTTACTGTGCTTTTCGCAACCGGAGGTGCATTCGCTGCTGGTCCGACCGGCTCTTCCGTTGCCGGGTTTTTCGGCTCCGGCATTGTCGACTTCATTATCGCCAAGGTAAACGCAGACGATTACCCTACTGACTTCCCGAACACCAACCAATCCGTCGTTTACCACTTTAAGAAGCTATTCCTTCTCTCGAGTTACAGATTTCTTGATGTCACGACGAAAATCCAAATACGCAGTGAGCTTGCTTTGGTGACCACGGGGATCTCCAAGTTGAAGGCCAAGTTTCGTGTTACCGATTCAGAGGTCGAGATTGTCAATCTTTCCGAACTTACCGAGGAAGATGTAAGCAAAGCAATGGGAGCGATTGTTTGGTCTGGCTTGGCAAGGGGGTCGCAGCGGGATAGCGATGCAGCGACTGAGTTTGGGAATCGAACAGCGGCTGTTGCCCAGGATGTGCGAGGCTGACGATATGCGTCCTTTCAGAACCGGCAAGGAAACGATCGCGTTTTGCTTTGTTTTGGTTTGTTTGGGAGCAGCGCTACTGGTCTTTCTCAAATCGTCGCAATCGACCGCGAGTGACGATCACGACCCCATTTGTTTGGATGGAGGATTGTGCTTGGTTTCGATGGTGATTCCAAGTGCGTTTGATGCCCTTCCGAAAGAACTGCAGAATGCGGTGTTCTCCAGGTACTCCGTCCAGAGTGGCTCTAGATACAGCTTTAGCAAAGATGACAACGGTCAATTGGTTGCAAAAATAGGCTCTAAGCGATTCGGAGATCAGTCTCTAGCCTTTGAAATGCTTCACATCGAAACCGAAAAGGATTCAGTTAGCTTTGCTCCGTTATCGACCGACCTTTTGTCGGCCAGGTATGCAGAATCTCCCAAACCAGCGGCTTGTGATCTTGGAAAGCCCGGTCGAATAGCTGGTTTTTCGGAACGGGTACTTCGGCGATGTTTACGAGCGGCTTATTTGCTTCAGTCGGTTCCTGAGTTCAATGAGCGCACGCAGAAGTTGTTCAACGAAGCGATGGTCAGATACGAGAATGGGACTACTGGGCGGTTGACTTTGAATCGTGATGGGCTAACCGATGCGGATCGAAAAATGGTTCTTCGTGAAGTTGCGAAAATTGATTCGAAGGCTCGATCGCTTGGCGGTTTTCGCTAGGTCTTCGTCTCCCACAGTGATCCACATCATCTGTGTGCGTAGCAAACTTGCACAGGGCACACTCGACTTGAAAACGGTCGGTACATCGCCAAACGGATTTGACTGTTCGTCTTCGCGTGTGGCGACCGATATTCGATTCGCAACGAGAAGTTCCTGGTTACGTTACCCTTGACAACATAGGTGATGACGGTCGGTTTCGTCGTGAGTCGCGCCCCTAGGGTTGGCCCGCCCGGAAGGGTTTGGTTTTGATAGTGATGGCGGGTTTGTTATGTTGGCCGCTGATGGTGAAGATTTGGCGGCGGACGGCGAGGTTGAAGGTTTGTTGAGTGCGGGCCGTTATCTTGCGGCCCAGTTCAGAACGGAAGCACCGACTCGATCGTGATATCTAGCGGTTCTTGCGAGGGATTCGAAGCGAACCCGTTGGTCGGCTGCTTTCCTCGCTGAGTTGAAGTGCACGAAGCGCTTGGGTTGCGTTGTCGAGCAGCGCTGCTCCTCGCTTTCTGTATAGCTCTGAAGGTTCGATTGTGTCCACGCCGCCATATCGGGTGTGTTCCTCAGCCGACGCTCTCTCGAGCATTAGGACGGTCAACCAGTCATATTTGACTGCGGATGCCGCCATGGCAATTTCGACTCGAACAGCATCTCCGTCCCATCCCGAGGAACGAAGTCCGTCAATGTACGCGGAGAGCACTGCTGCTCGGAGCGTTGGAAGTTGGTCGGGTTCAATGAAGTGATCGAAGGCAGCATCCGGGACAAGGTTTCCGACGTCTTCGCCGACTGCGCCGTCGCCGAGGAAGGCCCAATCGAGCAGCACGAAACCGCCATTTCGTTCGCCAATCAGGTTCTTGGTCCAGAAGTCGAGGTGACAAAGCGTTCGCGGGCAAGCATTGACCAACGCATAAAGATCCTCGCGTTTCGCGTGGAGCATTGCGGATGCTTCGCGTAACGAATCGGGAAAGTTCTCGGCGACCAGTGGTTGATCCCACGCTGCATCGCTATCAAGAAGCTCCCACCCAACAGGTTTTTCGGTGCTGTACATCCGAATGAAATCGCTGGACAGCCACTCATGCTGATGCGTTTTGCCTATGAAACGGGCTTGCCCGGCACCAAGCGATCGAGCGGCATCAGCGTAAGTGGAGATACCCCAGCGCTCGGCTGGTTCGCCGTCCACGTACTCAATGGCAAGGACTGCGTCGTCGTTGCCGATATCTACGCCTAGGCATCGCGGTGCTCGTAGCCCAGCGTCGGCAAACGAAGAAGTGAGTTCACTGTTGTAGGCAAGCGCCTCCCGAGCCCAATAGTTCCACCGAGCCGGTTCCTGCGTGCGATGAGACCAATGCTGGGTGTATGCCGTCCCGCCAGGCTGCCGCTGCCGAACTAGGCGCTTGATCACGATGTGTTCATCACCGCGAGTCAATTCCCATATGCCCGCGGTCAACTCCTTGTTGTGCAGCGGCTCTTTCGCGGTCCACCCGTCAGCGTCGATTCCGATTCTGGCGGCAGCGGATTTCAGTTCGGGATTTTTCATACTTGACTCCTTGACGGGACACGCACTTCAGACGGCAGAAGCAAGTCGCGGAGCCGCAAGTCGCCAACCATACGATGATTGCACAACGCAAGTCCGAAACACGACCCGACGACAAGGGCCGCGATAACCCATAAACCAACGGCAACGCGATTGACCGGCCGTTCCCCGCTATTTCCAACCCATCGCCAAATACCCCAAACACTTACCATCGCAAGCGTGCAACTCGAGGCCGAAGGCGATACTAGGTGCACATATGTGAGTTGTCGGTGGTGCTGGAAATTTGACATTCGCGTCTGTCGGGCTCATGCGAAAAGACTCGCCAATCTACTGTTAATCGACTAGTGACGATCATGCGAAACGGCTAGTCATGTATCTGCGAATGGTAGGGTTACAGGCGTGAACCCATACGTGCGTAGGATTGTTGATGGCGAATTAGATGACCTCTTCGACGCATTGGCAGCGATTGCTTTGGAGGGTCCAAAGGGAGTCGGGAAATCCGCTACGGCGCTGGAGCGAGCGGCAACAGTGTTCGAATTTGACCGGCAGGAACAGCGAAACCTCTTTGATGCGGATCGTGATCGAATTGATCGTGCTCCCGGTCCGGTTCTTCTTGATGAATGGCAACGTCACCCGCCGGTTTGGGACGTAGTCCGCCGAAGCGTGGATCGCGACAGCCGTGGTGGACGTTTTCTTTTGGCAGGGAGTGCATCACCGGTGGAGGCTCCAATGCACTCGGGGGCGGGTCGGATCGTGAGGCTGAGGATGCGACCCCTATCGTTAGCCGAGCGCAACCTGGTGCAACCGACCGTGAGCTTGGCAGCACTCCTTCAGGGCACAAAGCCTGGAATCCAAGGCGAATCACCAATCGAGCTGACTGCATATGCAGAGGAGATTGTTGCTTCCGGATTTCCTGGAATTCGTGGGCTTCCAGAGCGGGCGAGGGCCGTTCAACTCGATGGCTACCTCGCGCGAATTGCTGATGTCGAATTCTTGGAACAAGGTTTTCGTGTTTCTAAACCCGCATCATTTCGGGGGTGGATGACTGCCTATGCGGCGGCAACGTCAACCTCCGCCTCCTATGTTTCGATTCTCGATGCAGCAACTCCAGGTGACACTGACAAGCCAGCGAAAGCTACCGTTTTGCAGTACCGGGAGATGTTAAGTCGGCTCTTTCTGCTTGATCCCGTCCCAGGTTGGATTCCAGCGCTCAACCCGCTTTCTCGTTTAGCTCAGGCACCCAAGCATCATCTGGTTGACCCAGCTTTGGCTGCCAGATTGCTCGGCTTATCCGTCGAGGCACTGGTCCGAGGAAAACAAGGCGCTTCGAACCAGCTACCTGATGGAGCGCTACTTGGAAGCTTGTTCGAGTCGCTGGTAGCGCTTTGTCTTCGGGTCTATGCACAGCCCGTTTCGGCAAGTGTTCACCACCTTCGCACCCAAAATGGTGATCACGAAGTTGACTTCATCATCGAGGGTGATGATCGACGGGTGGTTGCCGTGGAGGTAAAGCTCTCGCCGGTAGTTGAAGATCGCGACGTTGTTCATCTCAAATGGCTTGCTGGCAAACTTGGTGCCACCTTGGCCGATACAGTGGTTATTACAACCGGTAGGCACGCATATCGTAGGCCGGATGGAATCGCCGTGGTTCCTGCAGCGTTACTCGGTCCCTAAGCGAGTTATTGCTTGGATTATTGCTTGAAACAGTCCCGGCCTGGACTCCGCTGTTTCTCATTGTGGCCGGAGTCGTCGTCGACGTCCGAGTGCAAACCAGCCACGCCGCAACCATCGCCCGGGAACTAGGGATCCCAGCCGTCGTTGGAGTCACCGAGCAGCAAGCACGTGACACCCGATCAGCAGCTTCAGCGAACGAATCAAACTTCGAATTGTTCGCATGGCTCTACGACCACAACGCCAGCAAAGTCACGTAGCCGCTACAGTTCAAGCCCGTTTTCAGTTGCCCGATGCGGGTGACGGTTGCAAGCAGCACTATAACGACGCTCAATAGGCGATTCCTGCGTCCAATAGGACCACACGGCTTCGACCCATATGCGCGCGTACTGTTGCCACGGCATCGGGAGCGATAAGGATGTCGCCGGGTTCGAGTGCGGACGGATCGTTCGGGTCGGTCATGACGCGTGCTGTGCCGGTGATGCGCCCGGTGCTCACGCCAAGCCCGCGAAGGGTGGTTCCCGGAACAGTGATTTCGCCCGGTGACTTTCTCTTCTCCCATGTTGTTGGGTCAGGGTCTCGCCTGAGAACCAGAACGGTGGAGTGAGCTCAGAAAGAGTTTGCCGAAGAGATCGACGGCGGGCGACGTCGTCGGCATATCGGCCAGGTTCAGACAAGAAGGATTCGAGCTCCGACTCGGTCACGAAGAAGACATCGTCACCGTTGATATCGGCACGGCGCGCTAACTCGAGTAATCCAACGCGTGCTTCGTAAACAGTCTTTACAAGTGCACCCTTCGTGGCCTCTCGGGCTGGCGTGTAGAGCACTGTTGCTCGCAAGGCACGGTCCAACAGCTTGCGTTTGGGCCAACCGACCGAGCGACGTGAGCTTGCGATCGCGGTGAGCCGATCTTGCGCAAGGCGTTCATTGCTCCGACGCGGATCCCGCTCGGAAGGAGCGCGACGCAATCCTTCAATGATCGCTAGCGGCACCGCCGGGTCTGTGCCCCACTTGGGCGCTGCCACTTCAAGTTCATCGATACCGTGAAATCCATACTCGGCGAGAAAGCCGCCAAAGCCTTCGATGAAGTGATCGGCGTGTTGATCGTCTCCAAGTCTTTGTTCCAATCCCGAATCACCTGCGTCGAATTGAGCGGCGAGCAAGGGATCGCTCGCAACCTGCCGGGCGAGGTCCCAAAGCACGAGCGCGGGGTGAGCGGAAACAATGTCGCCAAGACCGCTTGTCATGGCGTTGGCGGCAGCAACACGGCCTTTGCTTCCGGCTACGCGTTCGATGAGGACGCGGGCGGTGGCCGCATGTAGTGAGACGGTCATCATGTGGACGCTGAGTCGCTCGCACCACCGACTGAGCGATCGAACGCGATTGAGAAGCTGCGTTTGGCTCGACGAATTTGGTGATGGTAGTGAGGCTCGCCATTCATCGACCTCTTCTCGGATTTTCGTCGCCGCTGCTGCATCGTCGTTGCTGAACGCGCGGTTAGCAAAGCGCAGCAGACGGATCATTGCTCGGAAGTCGCGGTCGCCTCGTGAGGGGATGTACGGGGGGAGGACACCAACGCCAGCGAACTGCTCATCGATATCGCTGACCTTTATGCCCGGAATTTGCAAGGTAGCGCGACTACCGATTGATCCGTTTCCATACTGATAACCCCAGAACTGCCCCGATACGGCGTTGCGGGGATCGACGAGATCTCGCGCTGTCATCATCCCTGAGCGAATCGCGAATTGTTGTTGCCCTCGTTTTGTCGCTGCCTGGATCAGTGAGCCGGTCATGGGGGTTAGCGGATTTGGAAAAGCCTCGCCATAGTTCCCCCGGTCCGAATGAAGTCGGTTGATAGCCACTCATGCTGGTGCGGTTTACCTACGAAACGGGCTTGCCCTGCACCAAGCGGTCGAGCGGCATCAGCGTACGGCAAGATACCCCATCGCTCGGCCGGTTCGCCGTCGACGTACTCAATCGCTAGGACTGCGTCGTCGTTGCCAGTATCGACGCCTAGGCATCGCGGTGCTCGTAGCCCAGCATCGGCAAACGAGGACGTGAGTTCACTCTTGTAGGCAATCATCTCCCGAGCCCAATAGTTCCAACGAGCCGGTTCCTGCATGCGATGAGACCAATGCTGGGTGAATGCCGTCCCGCCAGGCTACCTCTGCCGAACAAGCCGCTTGATCACGATATGTTCATCACCGCGAGTCAAATCCCATATGCCCGCAGTCAACTCCTTGTTGTGCAGCGGCTCTTTCGCAGTCCACCCGTCAGCGTCGAGTCCCAGCCTGGCAGCAGCGGACTTCAGTTCTGGATTTTCCATACTTGACTCCTTGAAGGGGCACGAAAACAAGAGATCACGTGTCAGAACGAGGCCAGCAGCGATGACGACTCACGGACCAGCAAGCAGTGTTCGATCGTCGCCGCTTGCCCCGTCGCGAACCTAGCCTCCGTGAGACAGGTCCTTCTGGATTCTTGAGCACGTCGGTGGATCTGGCGGGACTTGCGACCATCATCGCTGATCGCTCGGCGTTGATGGAGGCGAAACGCCTCTTCCTCCGGCAAACTCGAGGCTATCCTATGTGCGCGTACTACTGACCGGAATACATGGGAAGATTGTGGCTGGCGATGCTGAGCCTCGCCGAGTTGAATCGGTAGATCGTAGAAGCTTGCTCGATGCGCAACTTCGTTTTGGGAATCGAGCTCAACCGCGACTTCTACGCGACCGTCGTTGGACCGCTCCTTACAGAACCGGAGAAGACATTCCTAACCCCGTGCTACCGTCAAACGGTCGCGCGTGGCTCGACGTGAGATGCCCGGAGCATACGTCACTACTAGTCGGGATATCGATTAGTCGGTTTCCTCTTGGATTGCCACGGTTAGGCCAAGGGTCGCCATTGGACGTCCACACGGTCTAGTGCTTCGAACAGCAACGCCTCCGCTTCCTTATTTTTCACCGTAATCTCGGCAGAGAGGAATCCACCAACGCTCAGTTCGCGTTCGTATATCCGAACAACGATTTCTTTGGTGCTCCCTGGCTCGGAGTACCACATGGTTTGAGTGGCGGACCCCGTATGAGAACCTGATTCGCTTTTGACCAGATTCACCCCGTACTGGCTTTTCATAAATTTGGGGTTGTCGACGATTGCTTGAACGAATTTCACGCGCACTGGAAACACGCCCAGCCACAACTCCGCACCGGCTCGGGAATCCGTGGCCGACACAGACCCTTGAATTTCGGTCCTGACGGTCCACGATGCGGGAACGTCGAGAGACCATGCACCTCGAGGTCCTTTGAGCCGTTGCGTCTCCGAAAAACTTTGGGCTGATGGTGGGTTGATCGGTGCCGAGGCAGTCATAGTGTCGAGCGCAGGTTCTGTTCCGTTTGCCAAGAGCGGCGAGGTGGCCGTTACCGGGCTCTGCACCCATACGTATTGTCGCTTCCGAAACGCGCAAACCCGGCCAGCCACAACTCTCCCGACGTTCTTCTTCGAACACGTCGCTTTGGGCGCTTTCGTCGCTGTCTTCACTGCCGAAATTGGCGTTTGATCGACAGCAAAGCCGAAGAAGAATACGAACGTAACAACGAAGCCGCAAACTGTTGCTGAACGATGCTTCATGGATCTATCAAACCACCAAAATCGGGTTAAGAATCCAAAAGAAGTCAAATCCGAATGCCGTTGTTCGAGCGGGCACTCAACGAAATCATGTGGTCGAGAGGTGCTCGCGCCGGACCTGCTGGTCACCTGCGATGCGTGACAGCCTCAAACGTGGTTAGAACGAGGCTGAGGCGCGGAGGATGCAAGATCGGAGCCATTGGTGTGCGGGATCGTTGGCTAAGCGGTGGTGCCAGATTTGGCAAACGTCGACCGTTGGCAATTCGAGTGGAATGGCGAATTGTTGTAGTCCCGCGGCTTGCGTGAAGGCGTTGGCGAATCGACTCGGCAGAATGGCGACCAGATCGCTTTGCGCCGCCATAGCTAGCGCCGCACCAAAAGATGGAACCACGGCTGCGACGTGCCTAGTGAGATCATGCTCGGCCAACAAACGATCAACTGGCCCATGGGCAATGCCGCGCCTCGACACCACCAACTGATCGAGAGCCGCAAATCTGCGAACCGTCATGTTCCGCTTGAGACAGTCATGCCCGGCGCGCACGACGGCAACAAGGTGTTCGTCAACAAGATGTTTACTGCTGATGTCGGGCGGGAGGTTTGAATACGAGCCGATGGCCAGGGAGGTCGCGCCCGATCTGAGCGCCTCGTAATCGTCTGCCGCTTCGTTTTCGAATCGTATGTGTACATTTGGTGCTTCCACGCCAGTTTGCGCAAGAATTTGGCTTCCCCCACTAGCGAGCACAGCCTCACCAGCTCGAAGTACGAACGTTTGACGAAGCTTCGCCTGGTCAAAGGAATCAGGTACAAAGAGTGCATCGAGTTCACGGAGCAAAGGACGAATTTGTTCACGGAGCGCTTCTCCACGCGGTGTGATCACCACATTGCGGCCCTGCTTCACCAAGAGCGGATCGCCAAATACCGCCCGGCTTCGATCAAGTGCCCGGCTTGTAGCCGACGTCGACAGGTAGAGCCGTTCGGCCGCCCTGGTCACGTGTTGCTCATCAAGAAGCACCAGCGTTGTACGGAGAAGACCAAGATCTGATTGTTGCGTCATACACAACGATACTGTCTCATTCTTTGCAGTAGACGCCAATGCTACTTTTCCGTACGGTAGATCCATGACAACCGTAAACCACGTATTCATCATGCACCTCAAAACCACTCGGGCCTGGCTCGACCTAACCCCGCAAGATCGTCACGCGTTCACCGACAACACCATTCGCCCCATTCTCGTTGCCAACCCCGCCGTCACCATGCGGTACTTCGAATCCGAGGCCTTCAGTGCCGACGTCACCGATACGGCCATGTGGGAAACCAACGACATTTTGGCCTATCAGGCAGTAGTAGAAGAGCTCCGCGAAACCCTGTTCTGGGGCCACTACTTCGAGATCGTACAGATCCTTGCCTGTATAGAAGATGCCTATGCCCTCCACTACCACGCAGACCCAATTTCACAGGTCTAACGATCCCTACTGGCGGGAACACCAGCACTCCCATCTCAGCGCACCCTAAAAAATGGGCCGGCACTGTTGGCTTGATTTCGGATTGTCACTTGCTGGGCGCCTCGATGTTGCGATCGCCAACTGGCTCCCCTCAAATCTCGTTACGCGTTTGGCCAGTGCGCGTAATAGTCGGGGAGCGGGAGTTCAAACTTCGGGCACAAGGCAAGGACGTCTTTGTAGTCGTCTTCGTCGCCTTCATAAGCAGCATGGAATTCGACCATTCGTGCAGGCGTGATGCATCGGACCAGTCGGCCGTTGATTGTGCCAGTCCCCGTCAGCGCATCGAACGGATAGGCAATGCCGCCGAGCAGATTTCCTTGGTCATCGAATTCAAAGGAGTGGATGTCAATCAGATGACCTTTCGAATCGCCGAGTACGAAGTTGTACGTCTGCGTATCTTTGCGCTCAACGTCGGTATAGCCACGGTCTTGAAGGACTTGCCTGAGTCTGGGAACGTGGCGATGTTGAACACCAATGTCCAGATCACGATGGGTTCTGGATTGCCAACCGAGAAGTGCATCTACTCCCCAGCCTCCATCAACAACGACATCGATTCCGTTTTCGTCCATCAGATCGAGGAACGCGAGAACATCGTCAAGGGTCATCTCCGATGAGTTATCCGGAGAGCTTGGAAGTGAGCTTTCGGTGGTCACACTCGTCGCGTCGGAATGCTCCCAGACACGCTTGTACCGATCAACGATTTCGGCGCGCGATTCATCGGCAGTCGCCCACATGTCGGCACCCTCCGCACGATCATCCCACCAGGGCAGTCGTTCTGGAAAAGGTCGTTCGAATACCTTGCCGAAATACCACGTCTCGGTGATGGTGAGGTGCTTGATCATCCCGAGAAGGTTGGTCCCCGTCGGTGTTAGGGGGCGTCGAGCGTTGTATTCGGAAAGCCCGTCGAGTTTCCAGAGCATCGTCTCCCGTACCATTTGCAAATCATGGTGCAGGTACTCTTTGGCAAATTCATCAATCATCGTCGTCCACCTTTCGAGAGCATCGCAGGCCACTAAGAACTGACATTCTCACAGACGCAGGCCGAGTTGTTGACTGTGGAAGAGTGGATGAATGATCGACGACGTTCGCGATTCTTACGACTCATTAGCTGAACCGTACACAGCAGTTGCCCGCGGAGACATTGATCGCGACATTCCTGACCGTGAATGGCTGGCAGAGTTTGCCCAACTCGCGGCTCCTTATGACGGCCAGGTTGCCGATCTCGGATGCGGGCCTGGTTATGTGACGAATCATTTGTCTGAACTCGGGTTAACGGTCATTGGCGTTGACCTGTCGTCGGCACTGATCGCCAAAGCAAAGCGCTTGTTCCCACATTTGGAGTTCCAGGTGAGTGACCTTACGGCGTTAGATATCCCAAGCACTTCACTCGCTGGAATCGTTGCCCGATACTCCCTCATCCACATGCCCCCAAACCAACTTGCCAGCGTCTTCACCGAGTTTTCCCGACTTCTAAAATTTGGTGGCCCCGTACTCGTGTCGTTCTTCGCAGCGAACTCGGCCGAGCGTCACGCTGCACCTTTTGACCATGCCGTTGTGACGGCCTACGAACTCTTCCCAAACACGATCGCCAGCCAATTACAAGACGCTGGATTCGAAGACGTCAAAATCGGCACTCGCGGTCCGGTGCTTGGTGAACGAGCGCTCGATCACGGAACGATTCTTGCTCGTCGCGCCAACAACTGATTGCAGGTTCCTCGCTCAGGTGGCCTGGACTCGTGAGAACCGTGGGGCTTCGAAGCACACCCGACTGTTTCCAGACGATGGCGGCTGGGTCGACGGTGTGGTCACCAAGGTGTCGACGAACGCGCAACTGTCACGCTTAAAGATGATCCCGAACGCATTGTTCGCGACCGGATCTCGGCAAAATACGGTTCCGCCAGCCGAGCTCGTTCGATCCGGGTTGGACTCGAGTCACACGTACAGTAACCCCCGCCAACGTGATCGAACACGACGTCCACGTATGAAGGAGACCGTTGCCTGGCCATGTCGGGCGGACGTGATTGGCGACTGGCAGACTTATGAATATGTTCGCTGATATCGCGCCTGTTAGGTCGCTCACGGTGTCGAGTTTCCGCGGCGTCTTTCGGGATCCGCAGATCAACAGTGCACTTCCGCACGCTTGTCTCACGATGCTGATTGAGTTAGGGGCCGGGTCGACGGTTGTGGCCGGCGTCCACAGTCAATTTGCCATTGTCGGCATTCAGGATGGGCCGACGACATTTGAGCAGCAGGGGTCGATTGATTGCGTCGAGGTCCGAATTGCGCCGTCAGTTGCGCTACGCCTCGGGTTCGGGTTGAGTGACCTGAGTTCCACCACCGTCGCGGCAGACAGCGTGTTTGGCAAGACCGCCGTTTCCCTCGCCGATCGCTTGGCCGAAACCGATAGGGCCAAACGTACCCTCGTGGTGCGCGATACCTTTCGTTCGCTTCTATCCGGCACACGAAAGACGCGAACGGTCGAAGCAATCGAACACCTAGAACGCGCCACCCCGGGAACCCAGATAAGTGGGTTAGTGGCTGATTTTGGTGGCTCTCGAAGTACATTTTGGCGCAACACACGCTCGGCACTTGGCATCAACGCACAGCACTATTTGATGCTTCGTCGGTTTGAGTATGCGTTCTCCCTTCTCGAAACCGGTATTCCTATCGCTCAGGTTGCAGCCGACGCAGGGTATGCCGATCAGTCACATCTCCACCGCGAAGTGTTGCGATTTGCCGGCGTCACTCCCGCGATGGTCGTCTCGTCGAGCGACGCGACATCTGTACAAGACTCGTACGCCATGAATCAGGAACACTTCTTCGATGCCTGCTTATGATCCTGCCGCTTTAGCCCGCACCTTCGACCCGTTTGACTTTCGCGAGTTCGCACCGTTTAACGGCGCATCTTTTGCCGTGTTTCGTGGTGATGGAGTGGAGCATTCCGACTGGGAACTCCATGGTGACACCGACGAGTTTCTGTTCGTTTTGCAAGGCTCCGTCACCATCGAAATTCTTGCTCCCCATTCAACAGAACGACATGACCTCGAGGCTGGCCAGTTCGTTGTGGTCCCGCGGGGGCTTTGGCATCGTCACGTAGATATTCGGGACCTTATCGAGCTGTACTTCACGCCCGGCGAATCGATTCAATCAAGCGCTCAGGACCCTCGTGAACAAATCTGATGTGCCGGCCAACCGCGAATGGGTCAAAGAGATCTGCCAGACGAAGGGACTGGTCGAAGGGTCACATCATGACCGCGCGGATTTCCGTCTGAACGGCAAAATCGTCGTCAACATCGAAGACGATGCCGCGATCACCATCAAGCTCCCACTCGATGAGCAACAGGCCCTTCTAAGCGACTATCCCGATCACGTCAGCCTCCCAAACGGTTGGGGCCACCACGGATGGACCACGCTACAAATCGAACACCTCGGGCACGAGATCGTCACTGAACTTATCGACACATCGATCCGCACCATCGCGTCAAGTAAGCGCGCTGGTAAATAGACCGCCCGAATTTTCTTCAAACAGCACTTCATTCCGCGCAGTTACACATCAAGCGTCGGAGCCTGGCCGCTGATGGAACACAGAGATCACCGTCCGCGCCGGAGCGAACGGCGGAGCAAGTCACAAGCAATCAATCGACGATGCCGATACCCGCACCCACTCGTCATCCTCGGGCGCGATCTCAACTGGCGTGGGGCACTGTCGGCCGACGTGATTCTCACGACGAACGGTCCGATGTTCATTGATATCAACCCCCGCATCGTTGAACCGGTCAACGCGTGGCGTTCTCGAGTGCAAGCGCAACTGTCAATGCGGTTCTCTACGGAACAGGTCTGCGCATCACGACGTCGAAGAGCATGCGGCCGTGATCGTCGAAGGGGCGGACTTCTCCAGTCTCGGTCCATCCACTTTTCAGGTAGAACGATCGGGCACGGTCGTTTCCGCGAACATAGGTGAGCACAACTTCCGAGCAACCCCAGCGAGCGAACTCCGCTATAACCGTGTCGTGAAGTAACGGGCCGAGACCTCTACCAAACGACTCGGGAACGAAGTACATTCGCCGCAACTCCCCCACCGTGCGAGGTGCCTCGGTTTCTATTACTTCGATTTCGGCAAAGCCCAAAGGCACGTCATCATCCTGTGCCACAAAGATTGCGAAATGACCATCGCGTTGGGATCGGAGAAGTTGCTCGTATTCGGCTGCCTTCACTTCTGCGTCGAGCGCATCCAAGTATTCGGGTGATGCGATCAGCGCATAGGCAAAGCGTGCTGATCGAACAAGCAGGTCGCCGATTACCTTGGAATCAGCGACAGTCGTGGGACGAGTATTGAACACAGCCAAACTCTACGACGCCTATTTCAAACGGCGTTAAAAGGCTTTCCCCGCCGCAAACTCGACGATCAAATTTTCTGACCGCCACAACACTCCATCGACATACGTTCTAACAACTTGCCCGCCGGCCCGCTCATAAAACCGTAAGGCCCCGTCGTTTCCGTCGACAACAGCCAGCTTTACCGACCGGTGCCCCGCGTCGTGAAGAAAGCTTCGGAGATCATCGAGAACCTGACGCCCGAGTCCATCTCCTTGAAACAATTGGTGGACATACAAGTGGATGATCTCCCCTGCTCCTAGAAAAGCCTCATGAGTTGATGGTCCCGCATGACCGAAAGCTACGAGACGACCATTCGTTTCTGCGACAACGGTTCGTGATTCCGAAGAATCACGTCCTAGAAGGTCAGTCCAATGCTTCCGACGGCGTGACTCGTCCAATGCCTTATACGCTGGACTCGGGGCGAGAAGTCTGTAGGTTTCGCGCCACACCAAGACATGGATGGCAGCAATCTGGTCGCGATCATCCCAGGTCGCAGTTCGAAAAGTGACGTCATCCACAGAAAGATCTTGACCCACTTCTCCGGGAGCAACGAACGGCCAGCAAAGAATCAGTTTCTTCGGTTTTCCGAAGTCAACGTGAAAAGCATGATTGGTTCACCATTCCGCGCTGCACCTGTTGCCATGAATCCAGCCCGACGATATATGTGCCCTGCATGTGAGTTGTCGGGGTGAACGGTGAGACTCAAGGACGTGCAGGCTCGTTGGCTCGTTGCATAGTCAATAATTGAAGCAACAGCCATCGTTCCGTAGCCACGACCCTGCGATCTTTGATCGATTGCAAGGTGGAATATTTCGCACAACGACCCCTCGAAAACTAAGGCAACAACTCCAACAATTTCTTGGGGCTCATTGAGTAGAGCGAATGGCTCCCAATGTCTTTCGTCCACCCGTAGAAACGCCTTCGCCAAGACTACGAGGGCAACCGGTTGGTGAGCTGCTACGAACCGTAATTGGTCGTCTCTAACCAAAACCCTGTTGGCTTCCCGCCAGTTCGAATTGTCGATCGGAATTAGTTTCACGCCTAATTCTCTCACCGCGGAGTTTCTAGGTTCACGAGTAAATCCGTAGAACTTGCGCCATTCAATCGAAGTCAGTGGATCGATCGCAACCAATTTCGCTTGTGGCTTTACGGTCGGCTGTGGACTCTCTACGAGTGGAGGTTTTAAGGAAACGAGCCTACGTACGCCGCTTCGGTGATGCTTTGCGAGGTGCGTCGAGGAGGAGTTCTTGGAGCTGGCTGAGTGCCTCGTGGTAGGAGGTCGCGGGTGTTTGATCGGGATCGATTAGCCGATGGAGATCGAAACCGTCTTCAAGGGCTAGGAGCATGGATCCGATGGCAAGCGGATCGAGTTCTCGAGTAACCCCGGCGCTTCGCATAGTCCGAACAACTATTTCACCCAAAACAATGCGAAGAGTTTGGAGATGATTCGAAATTGTTGAGCGGTGCTCAGGAGATCGAATCGCGTAGAGCATCAGTTCAAAGTTGAGCATCGGCATCCGTCCAAGGGCCACGTCATCGCGACCCTCGTCGGAGGCAAGGGCTTTTAGGTACTGGCCTGGGTCGGGGTATTGATCTGTGAGCTTAAGATTTCGTTGGACGGCCTCAGCTACGTGACGCTCAAGGAGGGCTACGACGATCTGGTCCTTGTTATCGAAGCTTGAGTAGAACGCGCCCCGAGTGAGTCCGGCGGCTTTGACAATCGATTCGATGGTGGCGGCCGTAATTCCGAACTCAACGAATGCCTCTAGTGCACCGGCCAACAAGAGCTTCGAGGTCTCTTCCTTCGTCGGTCGGTGGCGAACCTTTGGCATCGGGACTACCTTGACATGTGCAACACGATACGTCAATGTATCAATACGATCCATTGATGTATCGAAATGTAGAGCAGTATCGAGAACCATTAGAAACCCAATGTCGCAGAGAGGTCAGTGAATTGATGGCAGCCAATCTGGAAGTCGTTGGGTCAGAAGGCGGTTTGGCCGTGCTCTACTTTCACGGGGCCGCTAGTGTTCGCGACTTGGGCCCTTCCGACGACCTTTGTAAACGCTCAGGCATTCGGCTTTTTCGGTTCTGTCGACCGGGATATGACAACTCCGTAGCGCGGCCGTCCGCGTCGCTTGTCGACGTGGCCGAGGACGCACTCTCTATCCTTGTTTCAATGGGCATCGAGTCGGTCGTGGTGTTGGGCTGGTCTGGAGGCGGTCCATACGCTCTGGCGTCTGTGTTTGCGAAGACCCGAATCGTTAGCAAGGTCGGGCTTATCGCGTCGTGGGCTCCAATGTTCCCTCCAGACCCCGGACTTCCGGGTGGCGTTAGGTTCTTCATGAAGGCCGCACAGGTCTTACCTCGCCCGCTGTTGCAAGTGGCCCTCGCAGCTACCGGGAGGCGCACGGCTGGACACGTCGACGATATTCGGAGAGTTGCTCGGCCTTGGGGTTTTGCTCTCAGCGAGTTACCCTCGTTGCCACCAGTAGCCGTCTGGCATGCCGCCGACGACCCAAACGTTCCCATCAAACCGTGGCGAAACAAAGTCAACGTTGCCCTTCATGAGCATGCAGGCCATTGGCACGAACCGAGCGAAACGGTGTGGGCAGCAGTCTTTGATTGGGCCAAGGGTGGAACCCCAGCATCATAAGCCTACGTGCTAAATGAAGCATCAAGGGCTCGCGACGATTGTGCTTTACCCGTCGGCCGTGTGCTCGGTGTCAGGTAGCAGCAGGCCCGGCAGGTTCAAATGGAGCCAATCGAGATCTTGTTGGATGTCATCAACCATCCCTCGGTTGAGGAACCCTGCCCAGGGTTCGATCCCGGTTGGACCGAGCAAACGAATTCGATAGAGCTGTTCCAGTTCAAACCGAAGGCCTTCTGTAGCGAGAAGAATCGGATCGGTTCCGTATGCTTTCGCAATAGCTTCGAGGCGTTCTCGCCGGTTTGGTGGGCGTACGAATCCTGCTGAAGCGGCGATCTGGTCACGCCGAAGAACCGCCGCGTAAAACGCAAAATACGAGATATCAGAGATGGCAGATCCGGGTCGAGCGAAATCCCAGTCAATAATTCCGACCACCGAACCCGTCTCGTCCACGATCATGTTCCAAGGGCCAAGGTCACCGTGGATGATGATTTCTCCGGGAAGGAGCTCGGTCCTTCCGTTGAACCACACCGAGCCCTTTGACGGACGAAAACTCGCTACCGCCTCGTGATAAAGCCGCACGACGCGCGCAGCGTCTTTGATGCCTTCCAACGAACGATACTTCGAGGGCCACGGGCGCATAATCGATGTACCACGAAGATACGAAAGGATTTCTCTGCCTTGACCGTCAATACCAAGGAACCGTGGCGAGTAGGGAAATCCAACCGATTCGAGGTGCAACAACAGACTATGGATCGCCTCCGCGCCGGAACCGCAACGTCGCCGAACAGTGTCCCCGATCAACACCGGGCGATTAATCGTTCCGCCCGTTAGCTCAATCCCAATCGGCTCTTCAACATCGGACACAAGCACACTGTTGCACGTTTACTCCTTCCCGTCAGGACAGTTTC
Organism: Acidimicrobiia bacterium; assembly: GCA_043743435.1. Taxonomy (GTDB): domain Bacteria; phylum Actinomycetota; class Acidimicrobiia; order Acidimicrobiales; family JANYDT01; genus JANMZO01. The sequence continues at coordinate 3,748 of JAYTWN010000347.1, read as the reverse complement.
TTGTAGCGGACTCTGACTTGCTACAAACAGCGGCAACTTCGGAGAACTGATCCTTGCCATACGCGTGCTTACTGATGGCAGCAGACTATCTGATTCGGTCATAGGTTGCGCAAGGTTGGTTTCGTTTTCGTCATGAGTAGCACGTCGTACCAAATGCCGTATTGGTACTCATGACTCGGCAATCGATGAGAGATGGAAAACCCAGCCTTGAGATAACTCCGAACTCCTCGATCGTTTCGGGCTTGCGGATCGATAGTCACGATGTCGGCTTCACCGTCGTTCAGAAGCGAGTCAGACAACTGGCGAACAGCGGTTGTGCCGATACCTTGGCCGAAGAGTTCTGGTAGGCCAAGCAACACGTCTATTCCCCAGTATCTCGGACCGGCTTCCAGAAGACACGATGCCTCGATCTCAGGGGAGAGCCGGTACCACTGGATGTATCCGACATCGACACCTGCCTTTGCGATGATCCCTTTCAAGCACCACTCTTCCCGCCACAAGCTGCGCACGAACTCCTCGCCAGCCTCCTCCAACCCACCGTAAAACTCGTGCACCTCAGTTTAGCCTTCCAAGCCAAAAGCGAGTTGACATCGACATCCAACGCCGAACGAATTCGAATCTCGCCTTGTTCCACAAGCAGAGTTTGTCAGGAGTTGTAGGTACTGATGAGTAGTACTGCGCAAGGCAGAACTCGTTGCCCTCCGGGTCGGCCATGTGCACAACGACATCCTCGTCGTACTCAAGGCGCGTTCCCGACCATGTTCCACCTAGCCGTTCAACTTTACTGATCGCTTGATCGATATCTTTCACACTCATATCGATATGTACACGTATCTTTGTTGTCTTAGACTCTGGTACCCGTTGAAAATTTAGCCTTGGCATCCCGTCCATCCGAGATCCCACGGCTGCCCAGTCGCCGGTAACTCCCATCTCTTCGGTGGTTGGACGATCCATTACTGCGGCCCAGAAAGCAGCCAAGCGGTGTGGGTCAGCGCAATCGATCGTCAGGCCAGTCCAACTAAACATTTCTTGATTCTCGCATAGCGGGGAGGAGACGAGTCCAGGCAGCTCACTGTCGGGACCGAATGGCAACGCGGATTCACTTTGGTGTTCCAATGATTGCCCGAGTCAAGAGCAACGTGGCTATGAGCTCGGGGTCACCTGTTGTTTCGACGCTCCCATGACTAGCTTGGTCGTAGTTGTTCGTGAGGAGTCTCCATGCCTGCTCTCCCGACAATGACATCGACGCCAGTTTGATTGTCGGGTTCGAACCATCAAATTCCCATGACTCACCGTTGGAAACGATCCGCCATTGCTGGCCGGATTGTTCGTCGGCGATGTCGATTTGCACGAACGCGCCAGACTCACGCTCGTGTTCACCGAGCCGATACGGATAGGCCCACCGAAGTGCTTCGAGGACGGGTCCGGCAAGGTCTGGCCTCAGGTCGGAGGGTTGATCGAGTGCCTGGAGGATTTGCTGTCGATGAATCCATTTCTCCGTCAGCTCACGAGCATGATCGACCCACGCAGGCACCGGCTCTGCACTTGCCCAAGAAACGTTCGCGGCTATAGCGGAAGGGTCTTGAGCATCCATAGCCTCAGCAAATCCTTTGGCCGTCCATTCGAGCAACTCAATCAACAATCTGGGGCTGAGCCGACGGGCCGCGGTGACCCATGCTGCTTGAAGGTCGTCGAGCCAGTCGATGAAACCCTGCTCGTCGGAATCGTTCGGTGCGGGAGTGCCTCGGAACCCATCACGTGACCAGGAGATCACGCTGAAACTTCCTCCAAGGAGGTGGAGTGCGAGCCCATGGACATCCCACCCCGGGCACGGAGTCGAACGATGCCAATCAGCTGGGGTCAAGGAGCGAAGCAGACAAACGGTCGTTCTCAACCTCGAACAGACTCTTGTAATCAAAGGGCTGCATTGTGGGAATAGCCATAAACGATCTTGACCCACTGACGGCCGTCATCGACGGCGAGTTTCGAGGCCGGTGCCAAAATTGGCTTCGCGCAGTCTTCGGAAATGTCCGGTAACTAGCTATTGAGTGGTTTCAGGAGCACGGACCGTGGCAACTAGATGAGGGCGCGCCGCAGCGCCGAGGCTGCGAGCGCAGCAGTGGTGGCTGTTTCCATCTGTTTGCCGATAGTTCTGAGAATCGACGCGTCTCTTCGGGCGCGGGCGATCACAAAGCCGCCCTCGATTGATGCAACGATCACTGAGGCGAGCGATTTCGCCTCTGACTTGGAAAGACCTGAATCTACGAATCGCGTTGATGCCATAGATATCCAAAGATCAAAGATGGTTGCTGTTACCGCGCGCAACCGCTCTTCGGTGTTCGCGACCTCCCGAGCTACGCCGCCGATCGGGCAAGGATCGATGAAGTCCGTGCTTTCGAGGACTACAGCTGCGCCGTCGAACAAGTCACGGACACCGGCCGCTGGTGATTTCGCTGCGTCGAGAATCATCACGCAGAGCTCGCCGTAAGCAGCGCCTGATTCTCGTAGTGCCTCAACCGCAAGTTCAACCTTTCCGCCCGGGAAGAAGTGGTACAGCGAGCCAATGGTTGCGGCTGCGAGATCGACGACTTCCTTAAGCGCGGTCGCGTGGTAGCCCCTTCGTCGGAAACTCTCGTTCGTGGATGCCAGAAGGCGAGCTCTGGTGTCTGAGGTTGAGGCCATCCCATTGACTCTAGAGCGTACGCTCTAGTAGAATGATGGTTCTATTGACCGTTGAAGAAGTTGGGCATGAACGACAGATGGCTTCGTATGGCTGGTGCCTTGTTCGCCATCGGCACGGCCGTGCACATTGCCGATCACCTACGGCGTGGCCAAGGAAGTGTTTCGGATCAAATCAACGCTGCAGGAACCGTCGGCCTTGTGCTGCAGGTAGTGGTCATCACCCTGATTGCGGTGAGGGATCCCCGTGCTCCTAGGGTCGCGACGCTTGGGTTTCCATTGGCGATTGGTTTTGGGGTCGTCCACTGGATCCCAGGGCTCGGAGCATTGGGCGACCCGATCAGCGAACTGACCGAGGCAAGAGGCGTAACTGCAACGGCATCGCTGCTCGAAATCGCGGGAGCACTCATAGTCGGCGTGGCTGGTCTTCGGGCACTTCGCAACACAAGAAACCAGCCCACAGCTAACGGTCATAGGTTTGTTGATGCCGGAGCAAGGCCGCCGTCCCTCTGAAGGGCATGTTTCCACATGGGCGCTGTTGCGGGTTGAGCGGATTTGGGGAGGGTGTGCAGAGTTAGTCTGCGACATAGTGGGCTGTGGTTAGGGCAACTACGCGGTTGGTGTTTCCGGCGTGCAGTCCCAGGGTGCGGTTGCCGAAGTCGCGTTTCCAAAGCAGGTTCCCAGTTGCGGGGTCGAAGCCGTTAACTCCGTTGGTGGTCAAGGCGACGATCACTGCGCCAGTAACGGTGAGATTCACTCTGCTGCTACCCCCGATGAAACGGCTTTGATCGGGGCCGTTCTGTCTATCGGGATTGGCGACCCATCGCACTTTTCCATCCTGTGCAATTCCGGTGAGCTTTTCGGGTGACACGAAATATGTGTACGGATCATCTGTTTGCGAGGTCTGAAACTGGTAGGCGAAAAGTTCCAATCCCGAAGAGATCGGGAGTTTCCAAACTACTGAACCAGTTCTTGGGTCTTCAGCGTTCAGCGCCTCAAAGTCGTAGCGAACGATCAGGTCGCCAAGAAGACGGACGAGAGGTAACGGTGTTGCGTCATGGGGCTTACC
>JAYTWN010000346.1:0-2668 GCA_043743435.1 Acidimicrobiia bacterium | reverse complement strand
GGCCTGTACCGGCGCCTCAAATCTAGGAGCCCGTCGGACGCCTAACGGGTGCCGCGAATCGCAAACGGCATCCAAGCGCGCAAGGCTGTCGGCAACCACTCGAACCGCTACGTCAAGCGATAGGAAGCCGTGATCATCTTGGCTGAATCGCCCGCACATTCGGCGTGGACGGAACCCGAGCGAACAAGTGCATCAAGGTGGGCAAGCACGGATCGTCCGGCGGCTTTGAACAACTTAGCGTCTAGGCCGACGTACAGCGCCGCCACAATCTCTTTGATGTTCTGGGGGCCACTTCTGAGCCGGTCAACGATCTGGGCGGTGCGAGCATTACGGTGATCAATAAGTCCACGTACAAACTCGTGCGGGTTGGTGATGGGCGAACCGTGAGTGGGAATGTAGATCTCGTCGGGGTTTTCGAGCAGCAACGCCATGCTGGCCAGATAGTCGTTAAGGTGCCCACCAGGTGGTGAAATCACGCTGGTTGACCAACCCATCACGTGATCGCCAGTGAATAAGATCTTCTCTTGGGCCAAACGAAAACACAGGTGATTGGCCAGGTGCCCTGGGGTGTGGACGGCTTCGAAGGTCCAACCGCTCCCCGAAATCAACTCTGCATGACGTATCGCAACATTGGGTGCAAAATCACGATCGCCGTACCCTTCCTCAGTCAGTTCCTTTTTTTCCTTGGCGCTTTGCTGTTCGTCGCCGTCGCCGTTGCCGTTGCCGTTGCCGTTGTTCGTTTTCGTTTTCGTTTTCGTTTCGCCATCGGTCTCGTGCTCTTCGGCGGTTGGCAGCTCTGCTACCTCGGCGTAGCGATCCTCTTCTTCCGCGGTTGGGATTGGATGGGGGCCGAAGCCATAGGTCTTGGCGCCGGTTCGTTCCTGTAACAACCGAGCCCCTGGTGAATGATCGGCATGGGTATGGGTAATGAGAATGTGCGTAACCCGTTCGCTACCCAAGGATTGGAGCAACGCATCAATGTGCTTCTCGTCGGCTGGCCCAGGATCGATTACCGCGACCTCGCCCTCACCGACAATGAAGGTGGCCGATCCCTTAAACGTGAACGGTCCAGGATTCTCGGCAACGATTCTGCGAACTTGCGGCACCACCTCATCAACGGTGCGGTAGGTGATGTCGAGGGAACGATCAAATTGCAAAGCCATACCCAATCCTCACCCGTTCAGCGCTCCGCGTCCAGACCGCAGCTCTCGTTTGCCTCCAACTTCGTTTGCGTCCAACTTTGTTTGGAGTGCGCCCGACCTCCAAGTCAGCGAGTGAACCAACTCAAGCCCACTCACGTTTCAGATGGCCTGTACTTGGCCGTTCAGAGGACCTCGACGCAAAGAGACCATATAACTGCCAACGCTTGTCGCAGGCAAAGTGGGGTAGCTCTGGATAACGCAACGAAGAAGCTCATTTGGATTGGACGTCAATCTCTCCGCACAACTGGGACCTATTGGCTCGCGGTCGAAGGCTTCGGTGATCGTCTCGGCCATGAGGTGAAATCGGGTTTGAGTGCACGAAATGATCGTTTTTTGATCGCGCCTCTCCACACGCCAGCGCAGTACGACGCATCATCGAGAAGCCGTATGCCTACATAGCAAACCGGGTCAACCTTCGGGCGCTTCGATTGCCAATCCACAACGTTGGGTATCACCGCAGAAGCTAGGAGAATCCGTCGGGCGGTCGGAGCCAAACAGGGGGTTAACGACGCCGCAAGTGCGAGAGGTAGGTAGGCGCGCCACGTTGCATCGCCGAGTTGACGGCCCGCGCCAAAGTGTCCGCGCGCCGCAAGTTCCAGAGCAAGTTTGTTGGGGTTCTCCACGACAGGAAGTTTGCGAGGGAGCAGTGCCGTGGTTACCGCCATCACCCCCAAACCGGCGATGATTCCACATGGGGTTAACGTGCACAAACCTAGCCAACCCAGCGCGCTCCATCCTGAAACGGCGAGGGGAGCTACCTGGCCCGGGTGGCGTTCATCGAGAAGTGCTGCAGATGTTCCATATTGCATTCGACGTTTCGCAAATGCTTGCCAGGAAACCCGGTGATCGTGGGCCACCGTCGCCGCAGGTTCGTAGCGGGAACGCCAACCAGCCCGATGAAGGCGCCACAACAGATCAACGTCTTCGCCGACGTGTAGGCCTGTGGCAAAACCATCAAGCGCGCAGAGTACTTTGGTTCGTGCGACGAAAGCTGCCGACGGGACATAAGAAACCCGAGTTCGAGGAACGATGAGCGCCTGCAATGGGCCAAGGTCTAGTGGAGATCGAACTGCTTCATAAGACGCGAGTAGTGGCGAATCCGTCGTCATCTGTTGATGTTTACTTTGCAGATGCTGATCTCGATGCTGATCTCGATGCTGATCTTGTGGTTGATCTTGTGGTTGATCTTGTGGTTGATGGTCAATCGCGCCAAAAATTCGCGGGGCGACGAGGGCTACCGTCGGGTCTTGGAAATGTTTCAGGAGTATGGACAGCCAACCATACGTACACACACAATCGGAATCCACGAAAGCAACGAAGGGAGTGTCTGTCGCGGTGAGGCCACGATTACGAGCGGCCGCCGGTCCTCGTGAAACTTCGAGACGAATCACCGTTGCGCCAAGTTCTTCAGCTGCTGCTGCGGAGTTGTCGGTTGAGCCATCATCGACCACTACAACGTTGAGGCC
>JAYTWN010000345.1:0-4424 GCA_043743435.1 Acidimicrobiia bacterium | reverse complement strand
CCATTCAAAATCACCGCTGATGGCACCGTAAAAGTAACGCTGGCTGCCTGGAAACGTCAGCTTCTGACCGATTTGCCCCAGCAGCTCCAAGAGTTGATGAACTCCACTTCCCCGTCGAATCGGCGGCTGTTTCCGGCTGCGTATGTTGGCGACGAGGAGCGTGAGGAGGAGTACCAGCGCTACATGCGTGAGGAGTTGCTGGCTTCACGAATGGCTGCGGCCACGATTCTTAGCGAGTCGGCCAAAAAGACCCAGATCACCATCGACGAGCTCGCTACCTGGGTAAATGTTTGCAACAGCATCCGCTTGGTGTTGGGTACACAGCTCGATGTGAGCGAAGATGATGACCCCATCGAGCCCGACGATCCGAATCTCCAAACCCATCAGCTCTACTGGTGGCTGGGTTTCATGGTCGAGTGCGGCGTACAGACCCTCTCTAAGGGCTTCACCCCCTAACCAAACGACCTTCCGTTGACGGGGTTTCACAGGTCCCGCTACTGAACCGGAAACGCCCCGAATGCTTGCCTCAAGGCGAAGTTCTCGGCGCAAGCCGGATTTGAGCGGTCCATATTCAGCGTTTGGCGCATACCCCGCAAACACCGAAAAAGTCGAGGCGATGTGAGGCCACTCGAAAGCCGGTTCGTCGTTTGATGGTGGCGCTGGTACCATCAAGCGCGGTTTCGAGTTCGCCCAGTTCGAGATCGGTAACGCCACCACATTCGGTGCACACCAGGTGGTGGTGATGGGCGGAGAGGGCGTCGTCGAGTTCGAAACGGGCGAATCCTTCGGCGAATTCGAGTTTGATCAAGATCGTGGCATCGACCAGGTCGCCGATAATTCGGTAGAGCGAAGACAGCGGAACATCGGGGCCTACGGCGGTTTGGAGGTCGGGAACCGAAAGTGGGGCGGTTGAGGTGTGCATAGCTTCGACAACAGAACGCCTGCCACCAGTCCAACGCAGACCGGCTTTGGCCATGCGACGGTCGATTTCTTCGCGCACTGTGGCGTTGGCGGTTTGGACCATATCGCCCATGGTAATTGCCGAAACGAGAACTGAATGAGAACTAACGCCTGGGATTCGCCAGTGTCGGAGCCAAATAGGCAGTGAACGCTAAATCGAATTTTTCGTCGTCCGCTGAGGGGTAAGCTTTTCGTTCCAGGTCCCCATCGTCTAGTGGCCTAGGACACCACCCTTTCAAGGTGGCGGCACGGGTTCGAATCCCGTTGGGGATGCTCTAGTTCTCTGAACTGCATGGTTACGAGTGGTTACAACTGGTCGCAGAGTAATTGCGAAGTAGTTGTTGCTGCGTGGTTGCGGGGTCACAAGATGCGTGCCTTGGCCAAATCGCCGTACCGTAGGCGCATGGATCTTTTCGAAGCAATGCGCACTAACCCGGCCTGTCGATCATTTACCGATGAACCTGTCGACCCGGCCTTGCTCCATCACATTCTCGATGCGGCACGGTTTGCGCCAAGCGGAGGCAACACGCAACCGTGGCGGGTCATCAACGTTGCGGACCCGGCTACACGACTGGCACTCCAAGGACTCGCTTCGGAGGTTTGGACTGAATACGTCACCATAAGAGAAGCGGGATTTCGTCCGTTTTCGGTGGGCGAGGATGGAAAAACTCACGGTTATCCGACCGATCTCCCCATCCCGACGACCATGCGAACCGATGGAGTTATTGGCGCCATGGTGGATGCACCGGTGTTGCTGGTTGTGGCCGTTGAACTTCCCAAACTGGCCATGATGGACATCGACTTGGACCGCAAAACCTTCATTGCAGGGGCCACCATCTACCCGTTCTGCCAAAACATTTTGCTGGGAGCACGAAGTGTTGGACTTGGTTCGGTGTTGGCTACGTTCCTTGGCCGCAAGGAGACCCAAACCAAGGCCATCCTCAACCTCCCACAGCGTTTTGGGGTGGCCGCGATGATTGCTCTGGGTCACCCAACGCAGCGCATCACGAAACTCAATCGCCATCCCGTTGAGACGTTCACCACCATGGACACCTTCGACGGTGAACCGTTCGCCCCTTCGGTGAGCGCAGGTTTCGCCCCGTGAGTGCGGCCAAACAACTTTCCACTGACTGCGATTTGACTGCGATTTGACTGCGATTCGGCACTCTGAAACCTCGATCAGGTTCATGGGGGCCTTCATGCCGTGACGAAGAACTAGACGTTTCAAAGCCTTGTCCAGCGGAAGAAGCAGCAATGATGGATGCATGGTTTTGGCATCGTCTACCCCAGCTGAGCAGCACTTCGATTTGGTGATTTTTGGGACGGGTTCTGCGAACTCGATTCTCGGCCCGGAGTTTGATTCCTGGAAGGTGGCCATCATTGAAGAATGGGTGTTCGGTGGCACCTGTCTCAATCGAGGTTGCATCCCCACCAAAATGCTGGTGCACGCCGCCGACGTAGCCGAAACCGTCCGTCACGCTTCGCATCTGGGCATCGACGCCAACGTTGTAAAGGTTCGTTGGCGAGATATTCGTGACCGGGTGTTCAATCGGATTGACCCCATTGCTGCGGGTGGCGAGGACTATCGCACCAACCGGTGTGCCAACGTGACGGTGTTCAAAGGCCGGGGAACCTTTGTCGGGCCCAAGCAGATCGAGGTCAACGGTGTTGTGGTGAGCGGTGAGCAGATAGTGGTTGCCGTGGGTGCCCGACCGTTCATTCCTTCAATCGAGGGCCTCACAGACGTCCCGTTCCACACCTCCGACGACATCATGCGAGTCGACGAACTTCCCGAGCGCCTCCTCGTCATCGGTGGAGGGTTTATCGCCAACGAACTGGCGTATGTGTTTAGCGCCTTCGGTTCCCACATCACCCTCATCCACCGCGGTCAGGCCCTGCTTAGTGCCGAAGACGACGACGTTTCCGCCGCATTTACTTCCGCTGTTCGTAATCGTGCCAATACCGAGTTGAGGCTCGGGGTGCATGCCACCTCGGTCGCTCGAAGCGCAGATGGCACGGTCGTGGTGACCCTTTCTGATGGGTCCGTCGTCGAGGGTGATGCGCTGCTGCTGGCCACGGGTCGCAAACCCAACACCGACACCATCAACGCCGCTGCTTCGGGTCTCGCTGTGCATCCCGATGGTCGCCTTGTTGTTGATGTTCATGGGCAGACGGGGGTTCCCGGCGTTTGGGCCCTAGGTGACGTTTCTTCGCCGCATATGTTGAAGCATGTGGCCAATCATGAGGCGCGGATCGTGCAGCACAACTTGTTGCATCCCGACGCGATGCGCGAGATCGATCATTCCTTTGTCCCGGCTGCGGTGTTCACCCGCCCCCAGATTGCCTCGGTTGGTCTTACCGAGCGTGCGGCCCGGGCGGCAGGTATTGATGTGGTGGTCAAAAACCAGGCCTATGGCGACGTGGCTTACGGCTGGGCCATGGAGGACACCACCAGTTTTTGCAAGCTGATTGCCGACCGTGCAACCCGAAAATTGGTGGGCGCACACATCGTTGGCCCACAGTCTTCGACGTTGATTCAGCAGCTCATCCAGGGCATGGCCACCGGTCAAACCGTCGACGAGATGGCCCGCGGTCAGTACTACATCCACCCAGCGCTGCCCGAGCTCATCGAAAACGCCCTCCTGGGCCTTGAGTTTTAGCCGGTTGGTTTCGCTCGCCAAACATGTCGAAGCGACCCCGTTTGCAAGGACGTTTGCAGGGCCGTTTGCAGGGCCGTTTGCTAGAGCGTTACCCACTCCGTTTTCGACGACGAATCGTCAGTGAGGTTGGTATTTCAGGTTTTGGTCTGGCAAAGGGCTGCTAGTATTTCTTCCGCTGTACGGACCTGTGGTGCAGCTAGGAGTGCACGCCGGCCTGTCAAGCCGGAGGTCGCGGGTTCAAATCCCGTCAGGTCCGCAATGTGGTTGTCCCACCCGCAAGGGTGGGCCGCTCACAAGAAATTCTGGTCAGATAGCTCAGTCGGTAGAGCGCACGCCTGAAAAGCGTGAGGTCGTCGGATCGATCCCGACTCTGACCACCAGTGTTAACCAGCGCAAACGTCCGGCGGACGTAGCTGTCTGGGAGGCCAAATTGTCGGTCTGTGGCAACGGTGGTGGCAACCGGAACTGAACTCCTGGAGACGGCCTGATTCGTTGTACGCTAGGCAAATTCCGCCAAGGCTTGCCTCGGGCCCGACAGCCCTTTTTGGAGGGTCGATTTCTGTTTCTCCGCCAACAATTGAGCTGAATCTACGGTTCGTTCAACTGATCAACTGATCACTCGTTCGGCGGTCTCAGGGTTGCGGCTTGCGTCCAGTAACCAGGTAGTCCTGATAACCAAACAGGAGGTGGTTCAGCCGCAACACCTCTACTGGGTCAGCGTCTGGGCCAAACAACGATGCTGAAAGTTGTTCGTCGGCCGGGGCTTGGCTGCGCACTACATGGGTCACTTCGGTGAAACCTGCA
>JAYTWN010000344.1:0-11284 GCA_043743435.1 Acidimicrobiia bacterium | reverse complement strand
CTCAGTGCTCCTCTCAGTGCTCCTCTCGATACTGCTCTCGACACTGCTCTCGATACTGCTGAGGCAGGCGTCTAGAAAACGTCCGGCGTTGTAATTGACCACGACAACATCAACCATGGCTTGCAACCCTCCAACCGCTCCTCTTTTCGATGGTGTCAATTTGGGTCGCCACCAACAACCCCAAACCAGCACGGAATGCGCGCATACTTTCACGGCTGGAATTGTTTTTGCGGGAACGGGCGCTTAAGCAGCACCCAATTCCACGGCTTTTCGGCGCAGATGCACTCACGACAGTGCTGCGACGGTGGCTTTGAGAGCAGCGTCCCAGTGCGGCATGGCGACGAAATCGATTCCTCGGAGGGCGGCGTTGTCGAGGATTGAAAACGCCGGACGCGGAGCCGGACGGGCCGGGAGCAACGCACTGCTCGGAATTGGCTTCACTCGTTCAGGATCGTGGCCGGCGGCTACGAAAATGGCTTTGGCGAACTCGCACCAGGAAAGCGCACCAGCGTTGGAAACGTGGAAAATTCCGGGGACTCGTGAGACTGCCAGGCTTCGCATCGTCGTGGCCAAATCAGCGGTGAAGGTAGGGCAGCCGATCTGATCGTCGACCACGGTGACGGGTTTGGCTTCGGGATCACGGGCCAGGCGCAGCATGGTTTTCACGAAGTTGTTGCCGTACTGCCCGCACACCCAACTGGCCCGTACGACCGTGGCGTGGTGGCCGAGGATGGCTTGGGCTTCGTATTCGCCACCCAACTTGGACCGTCCGTAGTGCGAGATGGGGCCGGTGGCATCCCACTCGGTATAGGCACCGCCGCCGGTTGGTCCCGTCCCGCGTCCATCGAACACGTAATCGCTGGACACGTAGATCATCCGCGCACCTACTAATGCACAGGCTTCGGCCACGTTGCGAGAACCCAGTGCATTGGCCCGATAGGCCTTCTCCGGTTCGGTTTCGCACCCGTCGACATTGGTCCACGCACCGCAGTGCAGAACCACATCAGGCCGCACAGCACCAAGTACCTGCAGCGCCTGCTCGCGATTGCCCGCATCCAGTTCACTATGCGCGCAGAGCGTCAAGTCATCACCCGCCGCGCCCATCACCCCCGCCAATTCCGTCCCCAACTGCCCTTTAGCCCCAGTAATCAACGCACGCATACTCAACACGTTACGATGAGTTCCCGAACCCAGCAGCGCACCGACCGTCACATTCAATTGTTGGCAGCACTCGTTGGAGCATTGCCATAACCTCTGAAGATAGATTAGGAAGAAGATCTTCGTGAGCAAGCGGCGAATTTCAGGCGAACGGCGAATTGGTCACAATCCAGCTTCGCCTTAGAGAACATTGCAGTGCCGCGGCACTAGCGGGAAGATCGTGATGATAGACAACCACATAACGGGTTCGGTCAGCGAGATTGTGGTGGGAACAATCTATGAAGACTGCGGATATCACCCTGTTCTCTGCACTTTCAAGGACCTCGATGAGGATGAAATGGGCGGCATTTCTCTGATCGACGGGCAAATCCGCTCCTGCTCAGTTTCTAACTGCGGACCAGAACCGCTCACGCTGGAACAGGCCCTCGCTATCAAAAGTGACTTGGCTTCGTACATCCAACACCGCGTCGCTGGAGGTGAACTTCCAAACTAGGGGAGCTCCACCTTGAGGGCGGCGGTTGCGATTTTGCGGAGGTATTCGCCGTAGGTGGATTTGCCCAGGGCTTCGGCGAGGTGTTGGAGTTGGGCGGCGTCAATCCAACCATTTTCGAAGGCGATTTCCTCGATACAGGCAATTTGTACGCCCTGGCGATGTTCGAGAACTTGCACAAATGTTGATGCCTCTAAAAGCGAATCGTGGGTGCCGGTGTCGAGCCATGCCATTCCGCGTCCCAGACGAGCCAACCGAGCGGTTCCGGCGTTCACGTAGTGCTTGTTGACGTCGGTGATTTCGTACTCGCCACGGGCTGAGGGGGCAAGATCGCGGGCTACGTTGAGGACGGAGTTGTCGTAAAAGTACAAACCGGTAACGGCCAGATTGCTCTTGGGCTCGGCAGGCTTTTCTTCGATCGACAAAATCTTGCCGGTCGCGTCAATCTCGGCCACGCCGTAGCGCTGCGGATCATTCACTTGGTAGCCAAACAGCGAGCATCCACCTTGATTGGCAATAGCAGCGACGTTGGCTGCGAGCACATCGCGCAAGCCTTCACCGTAGAAAATGTTGTCGCCAAGAACAAGGCAAACACCGTCATCGCCAACATGATCGCGACCGATAACAAACGCTTGCGCTAAGCCGTTGGGAACGGATTGCTCGGCATAGGAGAACTCACAACCCAGGTCACGTCCGTCGCCCAAAAGACGCTCGAACAACGGAAGGTCGTGCGGCGTTGAGATGATCAAGATTTCACGAATCCCGGCCAACAACAACACCGACAGCGGGTAATAAATCATCGGCTTGTCATACACGGGCAGCAATTGCTTGCTTACCGATTTCGTTACCGGATGCAACCGTGTACCACTACCACCAGCGAGAATTATGCCCTTCATGGCCGTTCACCCTACTTGGCAGCTCATGACCCCACCAGGCTCAAACGACCTATTTGCCCTGTGACCTCCGTATCGTGGACAAGCAATGCACGCGTCGCGGCCCGAACTCACCGGGCGAGGCGAAACTCGAACCGTTGATGCGAATGACGGGCGGATGGAAGGCAATTCGCGAAAAACTTACCTAATCGGTGTCGGCGGGGCGGATGTGGACGACGTCGGCGGCGCTAATGGTGTGGGTTGTGCCGTCATCGGTGGTGACGAGGAGTTGTCCGTCGCTATCGATTCCCGAGGCGGTTCCTATGATGTCGGAGCTTGGCAGCATGGCTCGAACCTGTCTGCCGACGGTGATGCAACGTTGGCGATAGTTCTCCAAAAATGCGGTGGGATGGTCTTCAACCTCGGTGACTTGACGTTCAAACTCGGGAAGCAAAACGTTGAGTACATCGTCGACAGAAGGGCTTGCTGGTTGGCCGTCACTCAATAATCTGTCCACATATGATCCATTCGATCCCGACTCAGATTTTGGACCATCGTTTACATTGCTCGTAGGTACACCTAGCAATTCGTCGAGCCATACTCCTCGGGCGGCGACCACAGGATCAACGCCGGAGGGGCGATGAACATTCAAGCCAATCCCAACGGCAACCGCGCCTTCACCATTGGCAGGAAGCACCATCTCGGCCAGGATCCCAGCGAGTTTACGATCGTCCTTCGTCGGCACGATCAGATCATTGGGCCACTTCACCGCAACAGCCAAGCCTCCGTCCACCGAACCAAACTGTTCGCCAAGCACACCAATAGCGTCCTGCGCAGCAACGGCCATAGCCAAATTCAGCCAATGCCAACGGGCCATCGGCATGCGAGGGCGAACCAAGACCGTGCATAACAACGCCGATCCAACAGGCGCAATCCACGTGCGATCGAGCCGTCCCCGCCCAGCCGATTGCATCTCAGCCACGGCCACCAACCCGTCGGCCGCTCCCCCACGAGCCTGTTCTGCCACCCACCGATTCGTGGAATCAATCTCTTCGAATCGTCGCACAGTATTGAATCGGCCCATCATCACAGTCTGCCCTCTGAGCCACCGGGGGTTATCGACGTCGAGCAATTCGCCGCCAAAGTCGTTGCGCCACCGACGAGGACAGGAAAGGTTTTGCCACTCGGTACACCACTCCCGGTACAGCGCTGCCACGTCCTCGAGACAGGCCTTGGTCCGCGCAACGGACTACCGTTTCGGGATCGATCCATAACCACCGGGGAATGCGTCGCTCAAGATGTTCCAGTCCTGAAGCCCTGTGAAGAGCGGTGCGAACGTACCCAGGATTGACGACGATGACTTTCACGCCGCTGCTTTTCAGTTCGTGATGCGCGCTTAGTGCATACGAAGCGATCGAAGCTTTGGCTGCAGCGTAAATCGCTGATTTTGGCATCGGGATGAACGCAGCAATGCTCGACACCACCACAATGCAGCCCGATTTCCGAGCACGCATTTCGGGGGCAACGCGCTCAATCATGCGGATGATTCCACCGGCCAGCAGGAACAGTAGAGAGTCAACATCATCCGCAGACGACTCACCGATCCGAGCAGCCCGTGTGAAGCCAGCGTTTGCAATCAGGACATCTATTCCTGTCGCTTCCCGAAGCACAATTTCAACCCCTGCGATGGTCGAAAGGTCTGCTGGTACGACTTGGCATGAAACTCCGAATTTGGCAGTGATGTCGATGGCTACATTCGCAAGCCGATTCGCATTCCGAGCTACCAGAATCAGATCGTGCCCTGAACCGGCGAGACTGATAGCGAAGCAGAGGCCAATTCCCGAAGTTGCTCCGGTGATTAACGCCTTTGGTTTCTGCGCCACGCTCCTCAATGTAGATCCGTTCGGTTTCTAAAGTGAATTTCGATATCGACGACTGAGGAGAGAACCCGAGCCGTCCGAGGTCGAGTCATCTTTTTTCACTGAATCGCATTTCGACAGGTGACCCAGTTTTCAGAACTGGATCGCCGGTTTGAAAGGCCTCGCAGACATTCGGTTGTTCCGATTGCGCCAAACCCCGCATCAAGGAGCACTAGGGCCTCGATCATGCAAAGATCTGTTCATGAGTGGTGACATCTCCAACATCCGTCCCGATGGCACGCCTTACCCCGTGCAGCTTGATGACGCCGAGTTGCGCAAAAAGCTGGATCCGCTGGCGTTCAATGTCCTTCGCCAAGCTGGCACAGAGCGGGCAGGTACCGGCGAGTACACCGACACAGAGACCGACGGCGTGTATCGATGCCGCGCTTGTGAGGCAGAGTTGTTCCGCAGCGAGACGAAGTTCCATTCCGGCTGCGGGTGGCCGTCGTTTTACGCGCCTACCTCTGAGGACTCAGTTGTGCTGCTCGAAGACCACCTCCTTGGGTACCCGCGAGTCGAAGCCCGATGCGCCAATTGCGGTTCCCACCTCGGGCACGTTTTCAGAGGCGAAGGCTTCACCGTCCCAACCGACGAACGCTGGTGTATCAACTCGGTCTGCCTCACCCTCGAACCCAAGCTGTCGTAATCGAGTTCTTCTCGGAATCGCGCTCGCAGCATCGCACTCGAAGCATCGCAAGCAAAGTCCCCGCAACGACAGTTTGGGCGTATACATTGATCGGCTTGGGTCCGACAACGGAATGGCCACGAACACTCGGCAACGACCGGGACCGATGCGGCTGGAGTGCCAAGTTGCGAACACAACACCGGTCTGGATTCGCAACGTGGCACATATCCGTCAACAGTGAAACAACGTTTTGGCTTTCAACCACCAACCACCAACCACGAACCATCAGAGAAGCGGGCATTTTACGAACTGCGGGCGGGAAAGTGTGGAGTGTGGGCAGCCCTCACCGAGGCTACGAACCTCCAGCCCCGTATCGCAATCATCGGCCACGGCAATGAACGTAGGGTAGTAGTTGAATCCGGACCTACCCCCGACCGTAGGTGCCGCAAGGGGCTCAATCGGTCCGCCAGAACTGCACAGTCAGCAAGAACTTCGCCACGGCGGCCGGTGAATCTGTGAATTTGGTCCCAAACTAGCGGGCCTGTCCGCAAAAAGAGGCCGTTCGGCGTGGGCTGTCTGGCACCGGAGCGCGCAACCGTGAAGAATAGGAACCTCATGTTGAAGAAAATTCTGATCGCTAATCGTGGCGAAATCGCTGTCCGTGTTATCCGTACCGCTCGTGAGATGGGGATTGCCACGGTGGCGGTCTACTCCGAGGCTGATCGCAACGCCATGCATGTGCGGATGGCAGATGAGGCCTATGCCCTTGGGGGCACCACCAGCGCGGAGAGTTACCTCAATACCGAGGCAATTCTCAAGGCAATCGACGATTCGGGTGCTGATGCGGTCCACCCCGGATACGGGTTCTTCTCCGAGAACACCGATTTCGCTCGGGCCATCGCCGCCAAGGGCATTGCCTTCATCGGTCCCCCACCCGAGGCCATCGACGTGATGGGCGACAAAGTTTCCTCCCGTATCGCCGCTCAAAAGGCCAATGTGCCCATGGTTCCGGGCACCGTCGAGTTCCTGAAGGGTCCCGACGATATCCGGGCCTTCGGCGCCGAGTTTGGTTACCCAATCGTCATCAAGGCAGCCTTTGGTGGTGGCGGACGGGGCATGAAAGTTGTGCGCTCCGCAAGCGAAGTTGATGACCAATTGGCAAGTGCCCAGCGTGAAGCAAAATCGGCGTTCGGACGCGATGAGGCTTACATCGAGCGTTACCTCACCTGGCCGCGCCACATAGAGATGCAGATTATTGGCGACCAGCATGGCAACGTCGTGTGGGTGGGCGAGCGGGATTGTTCGGCGCAGCGTCGGCACCAGAAGCTCATTGAAGAGTCACCTGCGCCAGAATTCTCAGCCGAGTTGCGCGAGGCGATGGGTGCCTGTGCCGTGAAGTTGGCCAAGGCGGTTGGGTATTACAACGCTGGCACGGTTGAGTTCATTTACGAAAACGGCGCGTTCTTCTTCTTGGAAATGAACACCCGTTTGCAGGTTGAGCATCCCGTGACCGAAGTGGTTACCGGCATCGATCTAGTCGAGTGGATGATCCGTGTTGCGTCGGGCGAACCGTTGCCCATGACGCAGGACGAAATCAACGCTTCACGCCGCGGACATGCCATTGAGGTTCGTCTCAATGCGGAAAATCCAACAGCTGGCAAGTTCATGCCTTCGCCTGGCACCTTGACGTCGTTCGTGCGTCCCGATGGATACGGTGTACGTGTCGATGCTGGTTACGAAGCCGGGGATACCGTTTCGCAGTATTACGACAACTTGATTGCGAAGTTGGTTGTGTGGGGCAAGGATCGCCCGACCGCCATTGCTCGAACCATTCGTGCACTGCGCGAGACGACTATCACCGGCGTCCACACCACGATTCCTGCCGACCTTGCCATTCTTGAGCATCCCGATTTTGCTGCCGCCATCCACTCGACGAAATGGGTAGAAGACAAGCTGGACCTTTCCGGTTTGGTGGCCACGAAGGGCTCTGTTGAGACACTCCCCGGCGCCGAAGGTGAACCAGCCCGAGTACGACGGGATCTCGACGTCGAAGTGAACGGCAAACGTTTCGCGGTGAAAGCTTGGGTTCCGGAGAGCGGCCCAATCGTTGGCGTTGCCTCGGGCTCAGCCGGTGCCGGTGCCGGTGCTGCCGCGAAACCCAAGCGTGCCGCCTCTTTCGGTGGTGCCGCAGCGGGCGGATCGGGCTCAGTTGCTGTTCCCATGCAGGGCACCATCGTGAAGGTGTTGGTGGAAATCGGTCAGTCGGTTGAAGCAGGCGCCGCGGTTGTTGTGTTGGAAGCCATGAAAATGGAGAACCACATCAACGCTGAAAAATCCGGTGTCGTGAAGGAAATTAAAGTCAAAGCCGGCGACACGGTTGGCGCAGGCGACGTCGTAGTAGTCATCGAATAGCAGCTTCCGCCACTTTTGACCGAGTAAAAATCGGCGTAGTGCAGTCCCCGCGACTCCTACGCCGTTCGCCTTAAGTTCGCCGTTTCCGACACTTCAATGTCGAGCGCTTGAGCAACATCGTTAATCCGCGACAAGCTTGCGGAGACGTACCCGGTCGATTCGTACCGTTGGACCTGTTGCACAGCGATGCTCAATGCTTCAGCTAACTGTGCCTGAGTCCAGCCTCGAGCAATGCGAGCTCGAACAAGCAGATCGGCAAGCCCCAACACGGAACTGGAAAATAATGTCTTCACGTTTCCCGTTCGGAGCGCCTCGTATTCAGCTAGCTCCTCGGAGAGACTTTCCATCTGAGATCTAACTGCAGCGATCTCGATAGCGCGTAGCTTCGGTTTCGCGTCGCGCGTTGCTGTTTCTTGAAGTTCGTTGAGTGTGTCTTGAAACTCATTAAGGATCGACTTTGTATTTCGATATTGAAACTCATTGGTAATCATGTGGCACTCCAGTTTTCGAGCCGCAGGAGAACGATCCCTTTGGCCAAGTTGTTTCGATCATTTTGAAAAAATCGGGCGAACTGAGTTTTGGTATTTCCCTCGACGATGTTTGGAAACCACTCGCCTCCAAAACGTTCCTTCTGAGGATCCCGACCTTTCGCCATACCGAGTGGCCCAAAAATTGGATCGAGTACATCGAAATCAACATCGTCAGTGTCCCAAACCGCGTCGAAATCGCCCGGCTGGTCCTTTGTCGTCACGAAGCTCCCGTTAATCCAAACTCTCCCGCAACCAGCCGCCTTCAGCAGGTCAAGACTTTCGGCGATTCCATCGAGTAGCTGTCGGCGTCGGATATTCCAACCGAACCGATCGACGATTTCCTCCCACGTGGCTTGGTGTTCTCCAGGAGGCAAGTTGCCTGTCTGGCTCTCAAACTCCGGAATCATCGATACAACAATAGTGTTGCATCGATCATCACTTCGACACTTGCGGATCCGGGTTCTTTGTCGCGTTTCTGGACACCGTAGCGAGCAGACAACCCGCGGCAAGCAGGACCGGCAGTTTGCCCAGCGCCGAGCCAACACCGCTCATGGTTACGAACGAAACGAGAGGGATGAGGGCTAGCAGGCAACGTTTTGCTGTTGTGTTTTTCGGCAAAAACCAGGCGAGGGCGAGGGCGACGAGGGCGAGGGTCCAGTCGTGGGAATGGGCGTGGGGGCTGGCGATCAAACCGGCGAGAAGCATGGCGATCACCAGGTGAGTGCGGTCTTCTGCGGTATTACTGCGAAACGAACGATGCGCCAGATACCCGATTCCGATCACGGCAGCAACGAGTACGGCGCTCGAAATCGAGTTGATGATCGACGCGTTCGAAGCACCCAACCAGCTAGCGAGAACGCCACGAACGTTGATCATTGACGACGTTGAACTTCCGTAGGTGTCGATCTCGCGGTTGTAGGTTCCGAGCAGTTTGAAATAGTCAATCCAAGCCGACGGGCGAACAATAAGCGTGCTTAAGGCCATGAGCAACGCCTGGCCCGCTGCTGTGAACCCAAGGGCTCGGAATCGTCGCAAGCCAATCAGGATGGCCAATGGTAAGAGCACATATTGCGGCTTCAAGCCGATCAACAGCAGGCCAACCGAGACCAACAAATCCAACGCATTTCTTCGAT
Organism: Acidimicrobiia bacterium; assembly: GCA_043743435.1. Classification (GTDB taxonomy): domain Bacteria; phylum Actinomycetota; class Acidimicrobiia; order Acidimicrobiales; family JANYDT01; genus JANMZO01. The sequence goes on along the minus strand of JAYTWN010000344.1, from coordinate 2,145 downwards.
CCGCGGCATTTTCAGCTGAAGGGTCGCCCAAAGGTGCTTTGACGTTCGTCGATCGCTCAGTCGCGTTCAACCCTCCACCCATTTCTGGGATTCCGATGCCAACACTTGAATTCGTTACTGGCCGCGTGCCAGCGATCACGCCTTTAGTGAACAAAGCGAATCCGAGCACGACAACGGGAGTCAACGAGCCTTGCAGCAACGCAGCGCCGACCGGAAACGCAGCTGCCATGGCCAGTGCGGGGAACGCGAATTCGAGTGGTGTTGATCGTTGCGGAGGGGCGCGATTCTCCGCACTCGTTTGCAAAACCACCCAACCCGCTGCCACGAGCAGGGCCAACTCGAGAAGCATCCACACTCGGTAGGCGTTCGTCAGCGGAAGGAGGCTTAGAGGGCGGAGCAGCAAGACCGAGGTCGGAGGGTTTACAAAGCCGACCACTTGGAGCCTTTTGGCAGCCGGATTGAACGGGATTCCAGCCAGCGCGGTCTGTTCTTTGGCCTGGGCGACGAGGTCATAGAGGTGGGCACCCCGGTCCACCCCGGCCATGCGTCCACCGGAGTAATACGTGGTGAAGTCGATGACACTATTGCCTTTAGGGGGGCCAGCCTGCCACTTTGCCGCCACACCGAGCCCCATGAGCAAGAGCAAAATCAGGTTGAGGACCGTCAGAACGTTCAGACCAACGCGGGCAGGCCCAGCCTTCGATCCATTCCGGCGAGGCTCAACAATCGCTGATGCTGAAGTCACCCTTTTCTATCGACCGCAAAACCCCCAAACTTGAATGCATATTCAGTGAATCGCCAGCGGACAACCAAGAATCCAACCCCTAACAAACTATGCGGCCGCGCTGCACACCGCGCCGATTTGAGCTGCGCCACATTATCGGCACCAGTTTCCGGCTCCCAACAGGCTGACCCTTTATCCCGCCTTGAGCAACTCCGGGAGGGGCGTACCAAACTCATCAAAATGCGCAACCACATCACCAACCTGCGCCGCCAATTTGGGACCCCTAAACGGCAAACTCGACTTCCCAGGTCCGCTGTTTGTGGCAACAAATTCGGAGCGCGTCATACGCGTAGATTGCTGACCGTAGCTGTAAGGCGAGCCCTGTTTCCGGGAGTTTGTTGGGGATTCTGCTCTGTCGACTGAAAGCTTTTTGGTTTCACAGGCGAGTGCGGCGTTGGGCTGCAGCCTTGGGGTTACCCGCAAGAGACTATTTTCAACAGGCCCAGAGTTATGCGCTTCTTTCTTAACGTTGGTCTTGAAAGTCGGCGCTTGGCAGATCTTTGTAGGAGCCTTGGATTCACTAGCGCCACACCGGGCCGCGACCCTATTTTCGAGATGCGCTTCCGCTTGAATTGGTAGGATCGCAACTGCGAAAAAGGCGAGGAGTCCGACGGCCACCACACGTAGAAACGGTCCAAGTTGCCTTTGCCCACGTTGGACGACCGACACAACCAATCCGTTCTGAGGACTCCTCATTGCAAGTCCCATGATGCCGATCAGGTCGCTAAAACGAGGTGACGATTGTCAATATCCACATGTAACGACAAAGCGCCGCCAAGCGCAGTAATGAGCCGAGACAACGTTTCGATTGTGCTCGCAGCCGTCGGACGACTTAACGCCTGAGAGATTGCAGACTGACTTACGCCCAGGCTCTCAGCAAGCTGGTCTTGCGTGACACCTAGTTGCTCTCGAAGCTCGTTCAGCGTCCAGACGAGCTGTTCGCAATCAAACTCGGTGCGTAATGCTTTCACGCTTGCAATCCGCTCAGCGTCGTGTTGTCGATCCTCGACAAGTTCAGAAAATTTCTTTGCCATCATCGTTACCTTTCTCGGTGAGAATCACCGGATTGAATTGAATTTCTCGGAGGTGTTCGTCATACAAATCGTCTGCAAGCCCGACAAAAGATAAGTACCAATCGTTCCATCGCGGCCCAGACGAATCCGCTTTGTCGCCACCAATCAACAGAATCGCAGTTCGGCGCGGATCGAACGCAAACAAAATTCGTATACAGCTGCCGTTGCGATCCGAGCGAAGCTCTTTCATGTTGTGATGCCGTGAACTGGAAAGTCGATCTACGGCGGGACGACCAAGATTTGGGCCAAGCTGCGCTAGTTGCTGAACACGTGCCTCAACGACATCTT
>JAYTWN010000343.1:0-12389 GCA_043743435.1 Acidimicrobiia bacterium | reverse complement strand
TCGTGGTTCATAACGCCAGTTTTGTGATCTCGCGGGGGGAATGCGTTGCCCTTGTTGGTGAGTCTGGATCAGGCAAAACCACGCTTTCTCGCTCTATCGGTGGGTTGCATCACGAATGGACCGGATCGGTTTCTCTGATGGGCGCACCATTGACCCGTCATTCTCGCGGCCGTTCGTTGGAGCAGCGTATGAAGATTCAGTACGTGTTTCAAAATCCGTATTCTTCGTTGAATCCGCGTCGCACTGTTGGTGAATCGATTCTTCGCCCGCTGTTTGTGGCGAAGCGTTCGCGGGCCGAGGGTGAAAAAATCATGCACGAGATGTTGGAGCGAGTGGCTCTCACCGCCTCGTATGCCAACCAGTATCCGAATCAACTTTCCGGTGGCGAACGTCAACGCGTAGCTATCGCTCGAGCCTTGGTCAGCCAGCCCGATGTGTTGGTATGCGATGAAGTGACCTCGGCGCTTGACGTGTTAGTGCAGGCGGCCATCGTTGAACTGCTGGCGCAGCTTCGTCGGGATCTTGGTTTGTCCATGTTGTTCGTGACCCACAATCTTCCTTTAGTCCGCTCTATCGCCGACACGGTTGCCGTTATGAATGCTGGCCGGATCGTAGAGTTTGGGCCGTGTGAAGACGTGATTGGCAACCCGCAGGAGCAATACACCTCCCGGTTGATTGCGAATACACCGAGCGTAGAGTCGATACGTACGCGTACTGCTCCCGTCGCATGATCAAAACGGGTGTTTTGCTTTCAGTGATTGTCGAGTTTCTCGGCGATACTGGTGGAATGTCCAATGATCCCTATGCAAACCGGCTGGTCGATCGAAACGTGTTTGGCGAAGACCTGGCCATGTGCGGCATTGATCCGGTAACGGGTTTTTATCGTGATGGCTGTTGCTCGACCGGGCCCGAGGATATGGGTTCCCACACACTTTGTGGCGTAATGAGCAAAGAGTTTCTGGACCATCAACGCAGCATTGGAAACGATTTGTCGACCCCTATGCCGCACTACCGCTTTCCCGGATTGGTGCCGGGCGACCGATGGTGCGTAACCGCCCGCAACTGGCTCCGGGCCCACCATGACGGAGCGGCCTGTCTTGTGGTTCTTGAAGCTACTCACGAGCGGGTGCTCGACATCATCTCGTTAGAAATACTTCGAACCTACGCTGTCGACGTTCCTCCAGACCTAGGTGCACTTACGGATTAGGTGGATGCGCCCTGGGGCACTGGTTGTGGTGCTCAGGTCAGTGTGCGTTCGAAATGCAGAATTCGTTTCCTTCGGGATCGGCCATGACCGTCCACTGGTGCTCCTACTCGTCGACCTCTCGCTCTTTCTTAGAACTTACGGTTGTTGGATCAACGTAACACCTGGCGAGCCCGCTCATATGTCGTTCGGGGATGCTCTCAGGCGGCGGTTGCGTTAGGGGATGTTACGGCGTGGGTGCGTCGGTCGGGGAGAAATGGGAAACGCTGACGGGTGGCCGAGACCATCGCCGGGTCTATTTCGGCGACCAAAGTGGCTTCGGTTCGTGCTCCTGCGGCAAGGATTTCACCGAGTGGATCGATAATGCGTGAGTCGCCGCAGTATGCCAACTTGCCACCTTCGCCGATACGGTTCACACCAACGACATAGGCCTGGTTTTCGATGGCACGAGCAACCAAGAGTGATTGCCAATGATGGCGGCGGACCTCAGGCCAATTGGCTGGGATGACGAAACAATCGGTGGTGGCGGCAAGCTGCCAAAATTCGTCGGCGAAGCGAAGGTCATAACAAACAAAGAACGATGTGCGCATACCTTCAATGTCGACGGTGAGAAATGAGTTGCCTCCTTGATAATGCTCACCCTCCCCGCCGTAGCTAAAGGGATGAATCTTGTCGTAGTGCCATTGCTCACCGCTTGGGCTTACCAACACGAGACGGTTCACGGCCTTGGGCAGATCGTCGGCACGCGTAGGAATCGAGCCGCACAACCACACGCCATGTTTTGCCGCTTGAGCATGAAGAAACTCGGAGGAAGCACCGTTGACTGGTTCGGCGATTTCCTCAGGACGCATGGTGAAGCCGGTGCCAAACATCTCGGTAAGCACAATCAATCGTGCCCCGGTTCCCGCCGCCCCTGAAATCATAGGCTCCAAATGGCGGTGAGTGGCCGGAGCGTCTTCCCAAACAACATCATGTTGTAGTGCGGCGACTTTCATAGCATTTCCTTTCGATGCAGGTGATGTTTTCGTACTCGGGCAGAGGCAGTCAAAGCACTTTCAGTTGCTCCGGTACCTGCACCGAACTATTTTGCCAGGGCGGCTTGTAATCCGCTGAGTCGATCAACTGCGGAATCGATCACGTCGAGTTTCTTGCAGAAGGCGAACCGCACCTGGGTGGCACCCGTGCCGGGAGTCGCATAAAACACGGAATTCGGAACAGCTACCACGCCGCATAAGTGGGGGAGCGCTCGGCAGAAGGCCAACGCATCAGTGACGCCAAACTCGGCAACATCGGTGGTGACAAAGTAGGTTCCCTTGGGTTGGTAAACCTCGAAACCAACAGCGCTGAGCCCTGCGGACAACCGGTCGCGCTTGGTCTGTAGTTCGGCAGCAAAACCGCTGAAGTACTCGGGACCCAGAGTGTTGAGTCCGTGGGCGACAGCGTACTGAAAGGGCCCGCCGGAGACGTAGGTTAGGAACTGTTTGGCAGTGCGAACAGCGGTGATCAGCTCCGCGGGCCCCGTGGCCCAACCGATCTTCCATCCAGTAAAGGAAAGCGTTTTCCCTGCGGAGCCAACGGTGATAGTGCGCTCCCACATGCCCGGGTACGTGCACAACGGTGTGTGGCCAACATCATCAAACGTCAGATGTTCATAGGCTTCATCGGAGATAACAATCAGATCGTGTTCAATGGCGATCTGAGCGATGCCAGCCATTTCGCCTGCCGTGAAAACTGTTCCCGTTGGATTATGCGGTGAGTTCACGATCAACATTTTGGTCTTTGGGGTGATCGCTGAGCGGAGTTCCCCAAGATCGAGCTTGAACGAACCCACGCCGGTTTTAGGTTCCACGCTTGGGTGCAAGGTGACGGGAACAACCTTGGCTCCAGCCATGGCGACTCCTGCGGGATAGGAGTCGAAGAAGGGCTGAAAGAGGATGCACTCATCGCCGGTATCAAGAATGGCCAAAAGGGCTGCGGTGATGGCTTCGGTTGCGCCGGCGGTAACGAGTACTTCACCATCGGGGTTCAGTTCGATTCCGTAGTACGCGCGCTGATGATTGGCAATGGCGCTGCGAAGTTCAGGGATCCCTGGCCCGGGTGGGTACTGGTTACCCCTACCGGTTTGCACGGCCTCGGTCGCTGCCGCAATGACGCTGCTGTGCCCGTCGGTATCGGGAAACCCTTGGCCAAGGTTGATGGCACCCGTTGCCACAGCCAGCGCAGACATTTCAGCAAAAATTGAGGTTCCAAAACCTTCAAGCTTTGTCGTCAAGAGATCAGCGCGCATAGTATCTATTCAGCCTTAGTATTGCGAAATCAGCCCCTAATCGTAGAGCCGACGAGTGATGGATTAGACCGTGTTGGATTAGACCGCGATGGATTAGACCAGGGTCTCGTCGGCGGAGGAGTACGTGCGAAAGGCAATCACGGTGGTGGTTGAGGCGATGCCGACCAGCGACGCGATGTGTTCGGTTACCACCGACGCTATGTCTTCATGGTTACGCAACCACAGCAAAGCAATGAGATCATGCTCGCCGGTTACCGAGTAACACTCGTACACACCTTCGACTCCGGCAATGGCTTTTCCAAGTTCGGCGACTACTGCGGGCCCGGTGGCTTTGATGAAGACGAAGACCTTGATCATCCAATCACTCTAGCGGTGTCGATAGCTCAAATCTCGTTGGGCACCCCATCGATCAAGAGCTGCATGACAGCATGGAAGAACCCACCCGGTTTCTCGCCCACTCGGGCCGTCGTAAGGCGTAGTGCTCGTTGCCAGGCTGATCGTCATAGGGGCGACGAAGGACTTCGAGTACCTGACCGATTTTCGAGTAGTCGCCTGCCTCGGTAGCGTCGATAACTTCTTGTGCGATCCAGTTCCGAAGAACGAATCGTGGGTTACACGCCTTGATGACGGCAACGTGACTATCCGGATCTTGTGCATTCTCAATCTGGTTGCTGCGCACCCGGTGTGCCCACTGGCGTATCCAGGAACAGATCTGCGCAAGTTTGTCACCCCGAAGATCGTCGGCCTGGTAGTAGGCATCGAGTAAAGGTGCGATAAGTGATTCGTTGGAGAGGGTATCGGCTTCGGCGATGTTGATGTCGGCAAGGTGTCGGCAGAACAGGAGGTAGTCGGTCTCGGTACTACTAAGTACACCGAAGAACTCGTTGATGAGCTCAACATCGGTTTCGCGCGGTAGGCCCCAACCGAACCGTTCCGCCATCATCACCCCAAAGAGTTCTCCGTACTGTTGGCCAAAGTGATCAAGCTCAGTTTGTAAACGTGCTGAGCCTGTTTCCTCGCCGCCAACCAAGGGGATGAAGGCCGATGCTAACTGCGCCAGATTCCATCCCACGATGTGAGGCTGGGCACCATAACGATAACGGCGGTGTTGTGCATCGGTGGTATTGGGAGTCCAGTTGGGATCGAAACTTTCCAGCCAACCGTAGGGCCCGTAATCGATGGTGACGCCGATGATGGAAAGGTTGTCGGTATTGAGCACCCCGTGCACGAAACCTACGCGCATCCAATCGACCACGAGCTTCGCGCTTCGTTGCGCTACCTCGGCAAACAGGGCCACCACTTTGTCTTCCTCGGATAGGGAGTTATCGGCGGCGATCGACGAAAAATCCGTGGCTAGCGTGACGTTCACGAGTTGGCGGAGCAGGTCAATATCGTTGCGGGCGGCGGGAAGTTGGAAATTACCGAATCGGGTGAACGACGGCGCAACTCGACACACGACGGCTCCGGGTTCGGGTGCGGGATTACCGTCGTAGAGCATGTCGCGAACAACGGCATCGCCAGTAGCGACGAGGGAAAGCGCGCGTGTAGTGGGAATTCCTAGGTGGAACATGGCTTCAGAGCAGAGGAACTCGCGGATCGATGAGCGCAGGACCGCTCGACCGTCGGCCGTGCGCGAGAACGGGGTGGGTCCTGCGCCTTTGAGCTGCAGTGTTTGATGGTTGCCGTTACTGTCGATTACCTCGCCCAGGGCCATCGCCCGACCGTCACCCAACTGTCCGGCCCAGTTACCAAATTGGTGGCCGCCGTACACCATGGCAAACGGAGCAGCGCCCTTGGGTATTCGGTTCCCGCTGAACACCGCAGCGAAATCGTTTGATTCACAAACCTCCGCGCTCAATCCCAGCAACTCTGCAACTTCCCAAGACCAGCACAACGTTTGCGGTGCCGCTGTTGGCGTGGGCTCAGCGACGCTGTACGCAGCACCGGAAACTTGGCGACGCCTGGTGGGAGCCGTTTGTGCATCAGCAGGTAGGAGTGCGGTGAAGCGGTGATCCCAGTGCAGTGCATCGAGTGGTGGTGTTACTGCACGGTCAACGAGCGGCGGGTGCGGATCCTCAGACGTATTCACGATAAAAGAACCTACCTGGCTGATTTGGGGATTGGCGCGAACCAATCCCCAAAGGCCTGGTGTCTAATTGTGTGTTTAGTTGTGTGTTGCTGGTGCTCAGGCGTTGAGCACCACAATGGCTGAACCGGGTGTGGTCTTTTGGCCGTTGGCAGCCTCGGTCCAAAGCTCCAACTCAACGATTTTTGCACTGTCTTCGATGCGCTTGTCTTTCACGACACCCTTGCACACGAAGGTCAAACCTTGGAGATCCATTCCGCGGTACTGACATGAAATGGAGCGAATCGTGCCGGTGTGGGCCAGCCAATCAGAGGCGACTTGGCCAATGGAGGCGTACTTCATGCGTCCGTGGACGATGTTGTCACCAATGGCTTTCGCTTGAGGAAAATCGGCGTCGTAATGGAGGGGGTTGAAGTCCCCAGAGCCGGCAGCGTATTGCACGAGTTGCAAGCGACCCGGGCTTTTGGTGATCGAAGCGAGTTCGTCGCCGATGTTTACGGTGTCATACGTAGGCATGGAAAAACTCCTTAGTAGTAGATCGCTTGGCCGCGAGTGGTCATGACAACAGCACCGGTCGAATCCACGAAGGTGCCTTCGCTGGTGACCAACAGCATGGTTCCGAGCGACTTGGTGGTCTTCACTTCAAGATCTGCAACCTTCGAGGACTGCATAAGGGTCTCACCGGCAACTGGTACGCGCACGTAGTTATATTCGGTTCCACCGTCGAGCAGGTTCTTGAGGCCATGTTCCACGCGAGCGTTGCCACCCATGGGAAAGCCGTAGGTGTTGTCGCACTTGCCGGGAATGAAGACGGGAATGCCGCCGTAGGTTGGGGGCGCGGGAAGGCTGGCGTATCCAGCGGCTTTCGCGGCCTCGACATCGAAGTACACGGGATCGGTGTAGCCAACGCCGCGGGCAAAACCACGAATACCGGTAGTGGTGAATTCAACGGGCCATTGTGGACCTTCAATGCCGATTGCTGAGCGCATCGCATCGGTAATTTCAAAGCTGTCTGCCATAGTGCCTTCCTTCTCCTGTTTGCTGCTCGCTAGTGATTCGTAGCTGATGGTTCGATAACTGGTCAACGAAACCGTCGGTACGGATGCAGGGTCTGCTTTCGCGTGTTGATTCTGCCTGATGGGTTGGGCTGTTACCAAACGGGCTAACGGGAACGCAACAGTTCACTGATTTGGTTCGCCGCGCTCCCGACGAGCCGACGAGCTTCGGGTAGACCAAAGGCCTCTATTCGATAAGTAGGGCCCACAACAGAGATGGCCGCGAGCACAGCTGTTCCTTTCCCGCGGATGGGAGCGGAGATGGCAGTAACCCCAGGCTCAACGGCGTCGTGGCGTACCGCAACTCCATCGGCTTCGACCTTGTCGCAAAGGGCGGCTCCGACCGCTGTGGTTCGACAATCGAGACTCTGCCCAAGCCAGCTCACGTGACGCACGGTATGTCTGCTCTGTTCCATGGCTACATAGACGGCTGTGGTCGGACTTTGCCGTTCCGCGACGTATGCCGATTCGCCCGTTGCTGCAGCGAGGCTCGCCAGTGTTGGTTGGCTCAGGTTGCCAACGGTGGCGTAATCGAAAAGTGCACGGGCCAATCGAAGAAGTTCGGGCCCCGGTACCCACCTACCGTCCTCGCGTTGCACGGAGTAGCCCATCGCCGCCAACGAACGCAACTGGCGCAATGCGGTGCTCGGCATCAAGTCTGAAGCACGGGCGGCGTCGGCCAACGTGATGCCGCTTGGGTGATCCCCGACGATCGAAACCAGTCCCAGACCCCGTTCTGTGGCCCGTGGCTGCGTGAAGTCGCTCTTGGTGGCCTCGGGGGCAGAAGGCTCGGTGCCGGGCTGGTTTGTCTCAGGCTTGAGGCCCACAGGCTTTTGCTGAGACGGTGTGGTGTTTGACACGTTGCGTAGCATGGCATACCGTTGCGTCCAATGAAAGCTTTCGTGCAGCAAAGTTTGGATTCCCTCTAATGTCGGCCGAGGGAATCGTTGCTTCGCTGAAGCCCATTGCTTTGCACGGCCGAGGGGTGCAAATCGCCGATGTTGTGGCAGTAGCCCGAGACCGAGCGAACGCGATGTTGGCCGATGATGCCCGTGCGGCAATGGCAAAATCCGCCACGCTGGTCGATGGTTTTGTGGCCAGTGATAAGCCTGTATACGGAGTAACCACGGGATTTGGATCGCTCGCCGCTACGGTCATCCCGTCTGAACGGACCGCCGAGTTGCAAGTGGCATTAGTACGTTCACATGCCACCGGTATGGGCGAGGTCATTGAACCCGAAGTGGTGCGGGCCATGCTGTTTTTACGGGCTCGGAGTTTGTCGATGGGCTACTCGGGTGTTCGCCCCGAGCTGGTTGATTTGCAGCTCGCACTCCTTGCCAACAGCATCACGCCAGTGGTTCGGGAGTTTGGGTCTCTTGGTGCCAGCGGTGATCTTGCCCCGCTCAGCCACTGTGCATTGGCGCTCATCGGTGAAGGAGAGGTGTGGTCATCGGATGGTGCCATTGTCCCAACCGCTCCGGTGCTCGCTGCCGCGGGCCTTGATGCCGCAGTATTGCGAGCCAAAGAGGGTTTGGCGTTGATCAATGGCACCGACGGCATCTTGGCCATGCTGTCCCTAGCCCTCCATGACCTTTCGATGCTCATGCGCCTGGCTGATGTTACGGCGGCGATGACCGTTGAAGGCCTGCTGGCCACTGATCGCGCCTATGCCGACGATTTACAACAACTCCGTCCGCAGCATGGTCAAGCAGTAAGTGCACGGAACTTGCGGCGGGTGCTAGCGGGATCGCCCATTGTGGCCAGCCATCGTGAAGGTGATTCACGAGTGCAGGATGCGTATTCCATTCGTTGTACGCCTCAAGTCCACGGCGCGGCGCTCGATACCTTGGCCCATGCTCGAATAATTGCGGAGCGTGAACTCGACGCGGCGATTGATAACCCCATGATCCTGCCGGATGGCCGCGTTGAATCGTGCGGCAATTTCCACGGGGCCCCCGTCGGCTTCGTTTGTGATTTCTTGGCCATTGCCGTCTCGGAATTGTGTGCCATCGCTGAGCGCAGAACCGATCGCATGCTCGATATTGCTCGCTCTCATGGCTTGCCTCCGTTCTTGTCCCCCGATGCTGGCGTGAATAGCGGTTTGATGATTGCCCATTACACCCAGGTGGCTATGGCGCTTGAAGCCAAGCGCCTCGCCGTGCCCGCTTCAGTTGAATCATTGCCGACGAGTGCGAACCAAGAAGATCACGTCTCCAACGGTTGGGCGGCCGCTCGAAAGTTGCGTCGCTCTGTTGCGAATTTGGCTCGAGTTCTTGCCGTTGAGTTGGTGTGCGCGGGTGCGGCGATCGATCTCCGCGCACCGTTGCTGCCTGGGCTGGGAACTGGTGCAGCGTTGAATGTCTTGCGTTCTCGCGTCGCGGGCCCAGGACCTGATCGTTGGCTGTCACCCGATTTACGAGCCGCCGAGGCCATGCTTCTCGACGGTTCGTTGCTTGGCGCTGTTGAATCCGCAATTGGAACCTTGGAGGTTTTGTGATGCTTGGTGCTCGCCCCGTTCGTGCCGCCCGTGGAACCGATCTGAACTGTCTTGGTTGGCCGCAAGAAGCGGCGTACCGGATGATGCACAACAATTTGGACCCCGATGTTGCTGAGCGTCCGGATGATCTCGTGGTGTACGGAGGAACCGGTCGGGCAGCGCGTTCTTGGGAAGCCTTCGATGCCATGGCACGTACGCTTCGAACTCTCAAGGCCGACGAAACCATGCTCGTGCAATCAGGCAAACCGGTTGGGGTGTTTCGCACGCACGAGTGGGCGCCGAGAGTTCTGCTGGCCAACAGCAACCTGGTTCCTCAGTGGGGTAACTGGGACGAGTTCCGTCGGCTTGAGGCCATGGGTCTCACCATGTACGGCCAAATGACAGCCGGATCATGGATCTACATCGGCACTCAAGGCATCCTGCAGGGAACCTATGAGTGCTTCGCGGAAATCGGTCGACGACGCTTCAACGGCACGCTAGCGGGCACCATCACGCTCACTGCTGGGCTTGGGGGAATGGGTGGCGCGCAGCCCTTGGCGGTAACGCTCAATGGTGGCGTAGCGCTGTGTATTGATGTTGATCCCACCCGAGTGCAACGTCGACTTGAAACGCGGTACCTCGATGAGTTGGCCGATTCGCTGGAAGATGCGGTGGCACGATGTGAACTGGCTCGCAGAGAACGACGAGCACTTTCGGTTGGTGTGGTGGGTAACGCTGCGGTGTTATTCCCGAAACTGTTGGACATGAACTTTGCTGCCGATATCGTGACCGATCAAACCAGCGCGCATGATCCGCTCAGCTACATTCCGGCGGATCTCACGCCTGAGGCAACAACGGAAATGGCTCGGAATGATCCGCAGGAATTGATTCGTCGTTCGCGGTTGTCGATGGCGGCTCACTGTGCGGCCATGGTGGGTTTCCAGCGGGCGGGTTCTGAAGTGTTTGATTACGGCAACAGCTTGCGAACCGAGGCTGAGCTTGGCGGGTACACCGACGCGTTTTCCTATCCCGGATTCCTTCCGGCCTACATCCGCCCACTGTTCTGTGAAGGCAAAGGCCCGTTTCGTTGGGTGGCTCTGAGCGGTGACCCGGCTGACATCGCCGCTACTGATAAGGCTGTGCTCGAAGAGTTTCCCGACGACGAGGGTTTGCACCGTTGGATCGACCTGGCTGGCAAGCGCGTGGCTTTTCAAGGATTACCTGCGCGCATATGTTGGCTGGGCTACGGCGAACGCGCTCGGCTTGGGCTGCGCTTCAACGAAATGGTTCGCAAGGGTCAGTTGAAAGCGCCGATTGTTATTGGCCGTGACCATCTCGATTCTGGATCGGTTGCTTCCCCGTATCGTGAGACGGAGGCCATGCTCGATGGTTCCGATGCCATCGCCGACTGGCCGTTGCTCAATGCGCTGGTGAACACCTCTAGCGGCGCCACGTGGGTCAGTATCCATCACGGTGGCGGGGTGGGTATCGGGCGCTCGATCCACGCCGGCATGGTTGCTCTAGCCGATGGTACCGAACTCGCCGATCAGAAGCTTGAACGTGTACTTACTACCGATCCGGGTATGGGGGTGATACGTCATGCCGATGCCGGGTACGAGCGGGCCAGTGAGGTGGCTGCCGAACGCGGAGTGCGTGTCCCGATGACCGAGGGTAGGTAGGTCGTGACTCGGTTGGTTTTGGTTGCGAATGCCGTCGCCTGCATTTGTGGCCTTTTGGTTTCGACTGGCGGCGCAACGCTTGGATGGCCCTGTGCTGCCAGTCGAGGATTGTCCTCGTGGTCTTTGATGACGGTGATGCCTTTGATGCCTTTGAGGTCTTTGAGGTCTTTGATGCCTTTGATGACGGTGATGACGGTGAAGTGATGGCGATTCGAGAAATCCTCACGGTTGGCCACCCGACATTGCGGGAGCGAGCGCGAGAACTGTCACTGGAGGAACTGGGCGGAGCGGAAGTACAGCAGGTCATCGATGATCTGATCGACACCATGCGTCATGCCAACGGAGCGGGAATTGCTGCACCGCAAATTGGTGTGCCGCTAAGGATCACCACCATTGAGGTCAACCAGAACCCGCGGTATCCGTACAAGCCCACTATTCCCCTCACGATTGTGGTGAACCCTGTCATCACCGTTCTCGACGATGAGATGGTGGACATCAACGAAGGCTGCCTTTCGGTGCCAAACCTTCGGGGAACCGTGACCAGGCATGTAAACATCCGGGTTCAGTGGCTTGATCGTGATGGTGTGTCTCACGAAGAAATCAAACGTGGGCTTACGGCTGGCACCTTTCAGCACGAATGCGACCATCTTGACGGCCTGTTGTTTCTTGATCGAGTGACCGACACCACCACGCTGACTACGTGGGACTCGTTTGAACAATTTCATCGGGCTGCCTTTGTTGAGCGGATCACCGCGTTTGTACAACGGGTTGGTTCGTAAGGAAATGAGTTTGCGATTTCATTGCGAATTGGCCTGGCTCGGCGGAACCACGGCGACGGCCAACGTCCTGGTGGAAATCATAGGTGAACGTATCGTGTCGTTGCGGTTGGGTGTTCCGTGTCCTGCCGATGCCGTATCGCTACGGGGTCTTACGCTTCCGGGGTTGGCCAATGCCCACAGCCATGCCTTTCACCGAGCTTTACGTTCACGGACCCACGGTGGAACCGGTTCGTTCTGGACATGGCGAGAACAAATGTATGCCGTCGCAGCCAAACTCGATCCTGATTCTTACTTTGCCTTGGCTCGAGCTGTGTTTGGCGAAATGGTGTTGTCGGGCATCACGTCGGTTGGCGAATTTCATTACCTTCACCACGGCGCAAGCGGAGTTCCGTATGCGAATACCAACGCCATGGGCCAGGCGCTTATCGCCGCAGCCGAAGAAGCGGGACTTCGCATCACCCTGCTCGACACCTGTTACCTAAGCGGTGGCTTCGGAGCCCCGTTGCATGACGTGCAACAACGCTTCAGTGATGGTTATGCGGAAGCGTGGGCTGAACGTGTAAGCGCGCTGAACAATGCCACCAATGCCACCAATGCCAGGAACGCCGAGATCGCCGGGAAATCCGAGAACGCGCGCATCGGTGCGGCTATTCATTCAGTCCGCGCGGTCGACCCGGGCTCGATTGAAACCGTGGCCGAATGGGCTCGCGCAAACAACGCACCCTTGCATGCACATGTCTCGGAACAACCTGCTGAAAACGAGCAGTGCCTCGCCATCCACCATCGCACACCCGTGCAGGTTCTCGCCGATAACGGTGCGCTC
>JAYTWN010000342.1:0-2886 GCA_043743435.1 Acidimicrobiia bacterium | reverse complement strand
GCATCACGAGAAGTTCCAGCTGGAACGCAGTCCTTTACGGTTCCTTCGAACTTCGTTTTCAAGCCCTCGGGCATTTTGTCGGCGTTGGCGGTGATTGCGTCGATAACTGAATCATCTTTACCAATGAGATCGAACAGGCCGTCGGCAAGACACGATTTCTGCGCAGCGGTGACGTCGCCAGGAATGTCGTTAAACGTGTTTTTGACAAAGTTGTCGGACAAACCTTTGGGCTTGCAGGTGAACACGGCTTTGATAAGCGACTTCATCGCAGTGCCGTCCGGACTGCCACCTCCACCAGCCGACGACATGATCGCCGTCAAATCCTTCTCGGGAACCTTTGCAGCAATGCACTTCACGTCTGCGGGATTAGCCGTGGTTTCACCCGTCATACCAACAACCATCTGCCCGATAATCATGTCGCTCAGCGAACCAGCCGCTGCAGGGCTTGCTCCGGTGACCGCAGACGTTTCCGCAGCCATCGCGTCGGTGGTCATGGCCTCGGTGCTTGCTGGCTCAGCGGCAACTGTTGCAGCCACCGTTTCAGCCGCTGACGATTCTGCCGCCGCGGTGGTGTCGACCGATGCGGGGGTTGTGTCTGCCGCGGCCACAGTTGTTTCGGCTACCACGGTGGTATCGCTGGTCTTCTTGGCACTGCAACTAGCCAGAAGCATTGCGGTTGAAGCAAAGCAAACGGCAAGAAATGTCTGGTGGGAAAAACGACGCATTGAGGACCTTTCGAAAGAGTTGTCCGACATCGTAGGCAGACCCGGTCCTGGTAGGAGAACCAAGACGGTTTTTGGTGCAGGTCCTGCAAGATTTCGGTCGAGGAACGGGACGGCAGCGGTGTCCGGTCAGGACTGGTCAAGGACTGGTCAAGGACTGGTCAAGGCCGTTTTGGACTGCTCAAGGACTGCTCAAGGCTTGTTTTGGACTGCTCAAGGACTGTTTGTGGGTCCCGTTGGGTCCGGGTTGGTTCAGCGATCACGCTCGGCCCTAGGCTGAAGGAATGGAATTTCGTCATTTAGGTCGTAGTGGTTTGCTGGTATCCGCCGTTTCGTATGGCAACTGGATCACCCACGGAAGCCAGGTGGAAGAGGACGCCGCCAATGCCTGTGTGCACCGGGCCCTTGATCTCGGTATCACCACCTTTGACACTGCCGACGTCTACGCCGGAACAAAAGCCGAGGAAGTGCTCGGACGCGCATTGGCCGGACAGCGGCGCGAAGGGGTCGAAATTGCTACCAAAGTGTTCTGGCCCACCGGCAAAGGCCGCAACAATCGTGGACTTTCCCGCAAACACATCATGGAGTCCATGAACGGCTCGCTCCGCCGGCTCGGAACCGACTACGTCGATCTGTACCAAGCACATCGCTTCGATCATTCGACGCCTCTCGAAGAGACCATGGTGGCCTTTGCAGACCTCGTCCGCATGGGCAAGGCCTTGTATATCGGTGTTTCGGAGTGGACCGCAGATGAAATCAAAGCCGGTGCAGCATTAGCACGTGAACTTAGGATTCCGTTTGTTTCCAACCAACCGCAGTACTCGATGCTGTGGCGCGGTATTGAAGGCAAAGTGGTCCCCGCCTCCGAAGCAGATGGCCTATCGCAAATCGTGTGGTCGCCACTTGGCCAAGGCGTACTCACCGGCAAGTACCTCCCCGGACAACCCGTGCCAGATGGCTCCCGCGCCACCGATGAATCCGGCAAGAACTTCATCTCCCGGTACATGCGCGACGACGTTCTTGAGCGAGTACAACTGCTACGTCCCATCGCTGAATCTGCTGGGCTCAACATGGCTGCCCTGGCCGTGGCATGGGTGCTGCAAAACAAAAACGTAGCTTCGGCCATCGTCGGCGCTACAAAACCCGATCAGTTGAACGACTCGGTGAAGGGGGTTGGCGTAACCCTTGAACCAGCGGTGATGGCCGCCATCGATGAAGCTCTGGGGGATATTGTGGATCGCGACCCTGATCGTTCCGTTTCGCCCGCCGAACGCCCATAGCTCCGGGGTTTCTGCTGCCTCCGGCGTTTGCATCGACCACCGTGCGTTTGGATTTTCGTGACTACGCGCTGAACGTTGACGTGCGTTGGATGAGAAGTCGTTGCCTATGAATGCTCTGAGTGGCGTGGAACCGGTCGTCGCTGCTGGGCCTGGATTGCTCGAAGGAGCTTCACGAAGCGGCGGTGGCGAGGACCCTTCCGGGCAACCTGGGAAGGCTCGGCTCTCCACGTTTGCTTCACTGCGCTATCCGGGCGCTGGCAGGTACTTCACTGGGTTGACCCTGTCGATGTGCGGCAGTTGGATGCAAAATATTGCCCTGTCTTGGCTCGTTGGAAAAAGACTCGGGGGCGACGGGGCCGCACTGGGGTTGCTTTCGGTGTTCCAATTTGCGCCCATGCTCTTCCTTGGGGCGTGGGCCGGAGCAATTGCTGACCGATTCGACAAACGACGCATCATGGTGGTCACCCAGATTCTGCTCGGTTTGAGTGCGCTAACCCTCGGTCTGTTTGATGTAAGTGGACATATCACTATGCCTTTGGTTCTTGCGTTTGCCCTTATCAGTGGCACAGCTTCTGCCTTTGATACTCCGGTACGACGAGCGATGGTTGGTGACCTCGTTCCCAAGCACCTCATTCCCAATGCCATGGCCCTCAACACCGGGGTGATCACTTCATCGCGAGTGTTCGGCATGATGCTGGGCGGATTCGTCGTCAAATATGCCGGTACCGGTTGGTGCTTTCTTGCGAACGGCATTTCCTATGGGTTCATGCTTATTGCCCTCACCGGATTGGGATCCCGCGCCCACGCAACGCCTCCACCCAAGACTGATGGGGGAGTGATGGACGCAGTTCGTCACGTTTGGCGAACCCCAATTCTGCGCGTGG
>JAYTWN010000341.1:0-1904 GCA_043743435.1 Acidimicrobiia bacterium | reverse complement strand
CGACTCATGTAAGCGCCGGCCATGCGGCGAAGTTCGTCATAGACAAGCGGAACCAGTTGATTGGCAGCCTCCTCGTTTCCTTGGCGGACTTTCTCGAGTAACGATGTGACTTCTCCACCCGATTCAGTTGACATCTGGCTCCTTATAAACTTGGGCTCAGTATAGCTGATGTTTCAAATGGAGGAAAGCCAATGCAAAGAGCGCCCGCAGCGGTTTCCCGCGAAGGCGCTCGTAAAACGTTCCGACTCGTCTAGTTAGTTGATGGGGTTAAACCGCCCGCTCTGCACGACCGGCAGATGCCGAAGGAGCTTCCGTTGCCAATGATGTTCGCGCAGCGGTTGGTAATGCTGGCAAGGTCTGTAAAACTTAGGGTCGCTAAGCTAAAGGGCACTTCACCTACAGCGAACGAGTTCACAACGGGAGTGGTAAGCAGTTTCACGCCCCAGGCATTGATACCACGTACCGCAAGCGGGAATGGTGAGTTTAGATTTTTCTGAACCAAAGCCGCGCTATTGGTGCAGCTTGAACCCGTACCACCGGTTCCGGCGAGGGAACTGATCAGTTTCACAGTAACCGAACTCGGCCTGATTCCGGTTAGGGTATTGCTAAGAAGATCGCTATCCACCGCAAGTGAAATCAACCCATTTGGAGTTATGAGGCAGGAGCAACAGGACACCAACTGCTCATCTGGAGAAAATGCGTAGACATTAACGCAAATGTTGCCGGAAGCGGCGCCAAAGCCCGGGCCGTTCAACGGCGCGCCAAAGGACCCATTGTTGATGATGTTTATGAACTCGGTCTCCGTGGTCACACCGGCCCGTCCACCATGGAGAGTTGTGCCCCACGCCAACATTCCTCCCGAAATAGGAAACCCATCCGGATCATCGGGATCGTGTGGCCCGCGAATCGGGTCCTGTGCCAGGACGGGGATTACTAAAAAGCAGGTGAGACTAAGAAAAAATAGGTTGCGCATGGTCCATTCCAGGATAAAATTAACACGCTTGTTCCACCATTACAATCCTGCGAAAGAAGTAGCCCGAGAGATGTACTTGCAGTGGAAAAACTAGAAGTACTGGCCGATTTCATGATTCAAACGACTGAAAATGAATGCCGATCACTTGAAGCTTCGGTTGTACGATTTCTGGAGAAGATGATACTCGGAGACTTGTTTTCCCTTTTTGACACGATCATCTGATATTTTGCGCATGACATGATAGCGAGGTAGGTATGACAGTAATGCAATATCCAAGAATCCCAGTCCTGACTTTGCTCCTTACATCCCAATTTGTAGCGGGCGCGCAAACCTCCTCGTTAAAACGCCTGAAAATCGAAAACCCAATCGTAACTTCTTTCGCTTCGCCGGCGCCCCACCGTTACCGGGTCGCCCTACGCTCAGGTCAAACTATGCGGCTCATGGTTACGCGCCCCACCTTTGGCATGGTGGTTCGTTTGATAGAGCCGGGTTCCACCGGTTATCGGATGGAATTACACTTTCCGGCCGCGCCCCAAGTACAGGAACCTATCTACTGGGTGGCGAACAAGGCCGGCGCCTATCAAATTGAGGTAGCGCCAGTGGGGCAACCTGTTCCGGGAGCCACCTACAAAATTACGCTTGCGGAGCGACGCAAGGTGTCGCCTCAAGAGTCAGTGCGCCTTGAACTCCAACAACTCTTTGAGACTGCCCGGGCCTCTGACGCAAGAAATGAACTGAGGCCAGCGATCGACATATGGACGAAGGCAGTTGATCGAGCTCACGAAATAAAGGACCGGGCGCGGGAAGCAGCGGCTATCGACAACCTCGCGCAATCGACTGTCAGCCTGGGCCAGTTCGCAAAAGCAACCACTTACTATGAACAAGCCGTCGTCATTCATCAAGAGTTAAATAATCGTCAAGGTCAAGGGCG
>JAYTWN010000340.1:0-8867 GCA_043743435.1 Acidimicrobiia bacterium | reverse complement strand
GTCCGGCTGCAGTGTCAAGTTTTGTGGATTGGTCGACAGATTGATCGACGGATTGGTCGGAGTGTTGAGCAGTCTTTTCATCGTTCGTTCGCATAGTTCAGTCCTTTGGTTTTGTAACTGCAGTGTTCTCATCAAAATACGTTGTGACGGTTTTCGATCTCAGGCGTCGATGTCCGTCACAACCTCTACTTTTCGACTAACGCAGTGAATCGGAAGTTCCATGTGTGTTGGCAGTGATGATTTTGGCAGGTAGACACATCAAACTGACGCTGACGACACGCTTGGAACTCCCGAAAACATGCGTTAGTCGCGCTAGTTCAGGGTCTTCGCTCGACGCGTGCTTCGCTATCAATTCAGAACGAATTCTGGGCTTACGAGGGCAAGTGCGAATTGGTCGACAGGGGTACTTGCTTTCGTAAGTGCACTTTGTGTTCCGGTGCTCCAGGCGCTGATGCCAAGTCGATCAGCAATCGCAGACGGGCGTTGTTGAGCCGATTGACCTTTGAGCCAGGCGAGATCGCTACTTCGAGAAACGGTAGTGGCGAACTTGAGTCTTGCTAACGAGGTGGCCGTGGATAGCCAGTAGCCATTCTGTGGCCAGCCGCCAACGCTGGGTGGATCGAAGGGAACTTGGTTTAACGACTCCAGCGTCTTGAGCACGGGAGGACCAAAGAATCTCGTGTCATCCACCCCAACCCCCGCTGCTCGGAACACACTCACCACGTATTCGATTGGCTGCTTGACCAAACCTTGCCGAGTAGCCGTGCTTTGGAATTCGGGATGATTGAACACACTGCGCAGCAACTTGGTTATGTCGCCATCGGCAGCGAAACCAACACTCAACTCGGCAACGATAGGCGAATCTGGTGTCACGGGAGTGGCCAGCCTTGACCAGATTTTTGACACGACAAACTTCGCCGCGGCAGGATGCTTGGCCAGCAACGTAATGACCTGCTCGCCGGTAAAGGCACCGGTTTGACCGAGTATTGATTTGTTGGCACCGTCGAAGTCTTTGGGCCGCAGTGTGAACGCTCCGGTGCCGTTTACTCGCCAACCGGTGAATGCCCGGGCTGCCTCTCGAACATCAGCATCGGAGTATGCGCCAATCCCGATGGTGAACAATTCCATAAGTTCACGTGCGAAATTTTCATTGGGCGAAGACTTGAGATTCTTGTTGGCATCGAGCCAAATCATCATGGCCGGATCCTTCGCCACCGCTTGGGCCATGGGCTCAAACGTGCCAAGACCCATGGTCCGAAAGATCTGATTTTGGCTCAACATATAAGCGGCTTCGTTTACCTTGTCGACTGATGTAGCGAAGTGCCCGTGCCAAAACAGTGTCATCTTTTCCCGTAACGGATTGTCCGTCGCCGTCATCCGTTGTATCCACCACACGGCGATGTCACGCTTTTGTTGTGCTCGCACTTGCTGGCGGCCTCGTCGTTCCTCTATTGATTCCGGCCCCGCGCCCGCTTTGGGGTTTGCGGCCGGTGTTGGCGTTGGAAGAGCTGCGGCTGGATCGGGAGCGGCTCCATTGAGCAGTGTGTCTACCGCGCTTGGGTATCCATTAACCGCGATACTCTGCGCCTTGGTAGTGGAAATGCCGAACCCCGCTCGACGGTACAGGTGGGCGATTGCTGAGGTTGGTTCGTCAGACATGTCAAGCAGTATTCGCCCGCTTTATGAGCAACTGATGAGGAGCGGGTGATCATCGTTATGGCTCCGTGAAGGTGCCACCAAGAGCCGTTGGTTTCATTGGTTTCATTGGTTTCCAAAACCGATGTCATCCACCACTCATCAGCTGGTCCACCAGCCTTAATCACCTTGGCGAGGCGATTAGCGGTGGGCACGGCTCGGTCAGCCACCGTCTGCACCTGAGCGGCTAGGTCATCAAGGATCTTGGTGATGGGATTGCAATCACGTAGCCGCTTTACGCCGATCATCGCCCAGCCCCCACCTGAGCCTCAGTCCATCCGAGCACAGTCCATCCGAGCCCCAGCCCAGCCCCAGCCCCACCCGAGCCCCAGCCCCAGCACGCAGCCCGAGTCAGCCCTTGCGCCCGCAGCCACAAAGCCCTGCGGCCCTAGACTGATCCAGTGGCCACGCATCCTCTTCAGCTGACGTTTGTGCAATCGGCGTCGAAAACTGGCCAATTGCCGCCCACCCCGTGCGAAGTAGCGTTCGTCGGACGGTCCAATGTGGGGAAATCCTCGGTTATCAATGCGCTAGCAAACCGGAAACAACTTGCCCGTGTTTCCAATACGCCCGGGCGCACGCAGTTGCTGAACATGTTCGTGTTGCCGACGGGGGCCACTGTGATGGACCTTCCTGGATACGGTTTCGCCAAAGTGCACGCCAGCGCCCGGAACAGTTGGGGTCCCATGATCGAGGGCTACATCACTGGTCGGGAGAATCTTGAAATGGTGGTGGTGCTGGTCGATGGTTTGATTGGCCCCACAGCGCTCGACGTGCAAATGCTGGAGTGGCTGCGATTTTCCGAGGTGAACCACATGATCGTGGCCACCAAACAGGACAAAGTGAAGCCGTCGAAAATCGGCGCCCGGAAAGCCGAATTGGCCGCCGGGTGCAACCTAGAAATCAACGATGTTTTGTGGGTGAGTGCCGCCAAGAACCTCAACATCGAGGTACTCCGTAATCGGGTGCTGGAACTACTCAAGTACGCCCCTTCCGATACGCATCAACCCGTTCGCGTTTCGACCGCTGCTCCCCGCGCCACCACCCCCGTCGCCCGAGCCCCGCGCGTTGCAAATGCTCCCGCTGACCCACGGACGCATCCCGTTGCTCCTAGGAAGTCAGGCGAAGCCCGAACCCCGGGAGTTACTGAAACTCCAGGTTCGCCACGCGGTGCACGTGCCCTTAAACGCGAGAAAACCCAAGCACACCTAGACGAACTCAACGACTTCGGTTGAGCCCGTTTCACTTGAGCTCGCCAGAGGACGATGCTTATTATGAACAATCCCACTTTCAATGTCGAAGAGCGTTGTGGCGGCACCTCAGATTGGGGTCTGATCGTCAAAGCACCCAACGCAGTGCGGCTGCTGGGGCGGACCAGAAACCGTTGAGTGGTCGGGGTATCTGTGACCTAGCGTGATGAACACCCCATCTCAAAAACCTCCAAATAAACAGAAAGGTATCGACCACAAAAGACGAGAGTTTTAAGAAACCCAAAGTCTCAGGTCGGCGCGAAATTTTTGGAAACTTGGAGACGTGTTTCGCCCAACTTCCATAAGCGGACCTATTTTCTTGGCCCAATCGTGCTTCGCTTCGCCCGCGGCAGGCCAAGCTGACTTCGGTAGGGCCTTTGAGCCGCCAGGATAGATCGCATCGGCAAGCCGTTCCCAGGTACCGCAAATGCTGTCTTGGATGTAAGCGGAGACAACGACCTGCTTGGCCTTCGGGAATGCACCAAAAAGCGCTGACTGATCGCCGAAGTACCATGCCTCGATTTCTTCGATCGCAATACCAAAAAGGGTCTTTGACCCCGCCGCGGTTTGGTGGGCGAGTTGCTCAAGATCCTTACGAAATCCGGTTTCATCTTCTCGGTCAAGATCGAGAACCACCACAACAACATCAATGCCAGGAACTTTTCCGCAGCCATCGAGCAGCCTGGATAGTTGATCCAGAAGGATACGTTTCGATGCGTTGTTGTTCGCCGTCAACTTCTTTGGTATCCGGCCAATTCCTCTGTACGTCTTAAGTCACCAGGTATGCGGATCGCCGGGAGGTCCGAGGATACTGGGCAGAAGGACTTCCAGGAGGAGCCCACCTGAACTATCCTCAACGAGAATCTCGAGGTGCATCGTTACTCCGAGTCAAGATAGTCGCTGTACCAAAGCCCGCCGAGGGGAAGCCCCTCGTGAACCAGATTCGTCACAAGAGTCATTTCCGAAACTCGCCTTATCACTGAGAAACCGTCACGACCCTTCTCAAGTATCCAGACTTCCTCCGGTGTTAGGGCATCGACAAAGTAAGGCTGATGGGTGGTAACGAAAACTTGGGGAGCACCTTTCCTCCCACTGGCGTGCCCACGAAACTCTTGCGCCAAAGCTTCTAGGAGCTTGTGATACAAACCGTTTTCGGGTTCTTCTATGCAAATAAATGGAGGTGGTTCAGGATCTTCCATCAAGAGCATGTAAGCAAACACTTTCAGCGTGCCGTCGGACATCTGCTGCGAGTAGAAGGGATCCGAAAAAGCGCCGTCATTGAATCGAAGCAGAACACGCTTGTCAACCGTGACCTCGGTTTCGATACTCGTCACCCCAGGGATCTTTGCCGCTATTCTCTCCAGGATCGCCCGAAACCGGTCGGGTTGATCGCGCTCCATGAACTGAACGACATTTCCGATATTGTCCCCGTGGCTGTTGAGGTGCTTTTGGGGCCCGGCAGACGGAAGACCACGCGCTGCGTCTGGATAGAAATACGATAAGTACCAACCTTTGAGAAAATCACGAAACTGCTTTATTCTCGGGTGTTCAATCAATGTCCCCATGGTGGCAATTCCAAGCTGGCGAAGATCGGTGAGTTCCACCGTCTGGCGTGCAGGATCTTCTTCGGCGCCGGCCACTTCCACCGCATCGACCCCAGCCCACACTGTTCCTTTTCCATGGGTCAAACGCAAGAATGGATACGGCTGGCCATGCGTTTGTCCTTTGCGTCGCTGCTTCAAGACCTCGGACTCGACAAACGGCCTCCCCGAAGAATCCAAAGCGATGGCTAGCTCATAGGTCATAGGACGCTCGCCAGCCGCTTCGCGGTAATAGATCTCGAATCGAATTGGGTCAGTGCTATCCATCGAGCGAAGTCGCTCGAAACCTCCACGCTGCTTCATGTCGCAGGCTTGTTCGACATCGAATGCGAGACAATCAGCAACAAAGCCAAACGCGTCGAACAAGGTGCTTTTGCCTACCCCATTTTTTCCGATAACAACAGTGAAAGGCGTTAGCCCCTTGGTCTTCTGTTGGTTGGAAAGCTTGCCCAGCGTGACATCTTTGAGCGCTCGATAATTTTGAACGCGGAAACCCTCGATTAGTGGCATGGGAAATTTTGGGTGGGGGCGAGCAAACTATCAATCCACATGAGAGGCCATCCATACTTTTGTGCGTCCGGATTCGTCACCGTATCAGGCAGTTGGGCGACGTAGCAGGACAGATGTTTCTAAAATCGCTCAAATGCACGGGTTTCCTCGCCTTTGAACCTTCGCTTGGAATGCTCCTCCACTCCGAATGCGCAACTTTGAAATTGCAGAGTTCGCCGACCATCTCCGCACTGAAACTTGGCAAGTGCGCTCCGTTCGAAAGCGCAGCTACCCGTGCATCAGAGCCCTTTCGGATTACATCACAGCAATCATCACGAGAATTGTAAGAGTCGCCAGAGGTGATCGTGCCGGGATGGGTATGGCGGAGTTAGTGCGATTAGGACGACGGCACGGTCTGAGCGATCGAGAGGAAGATACGGGCAGGAGCTCCGGCGAACACGCAATCAGAAGTCCAAACATGACGAGGAGACCCTGGATGGTCGCCACCTTACCGGTAACAATGGTTTCGACCATGGTAAGTAGGGCGAACGCTTCGGTTCCGAAGGTCGCTACCATCAAGACTTGGTCTATGGACCAATTTATCTAGCCGACGTGCACCACTTCGAATAAGAGCCAGGCTCCTAGCCAGGGCGCCCGTAGGCTGAGGTTACTCGAAGACGGAGATGGCCTGTTTGGGGCACATGCGAACCGAGAGGAGAACCTTTTCGCGGAGGTCTTCACTGGGGTTCTCGTTGAGGATGATGAGATTGTCATCGTCGTCAACCTCGAACACCTCGGGGGCATATCCCATGCACAGGGCATTGCTTTCGCACTTATCGAGATCAACTTCAACACGCATCTCCCTATCTTGGCGTGTCACCGACGCTCTCTGCGAATTCTGGTATTCATTTAGCCAAACCGGGCGAGCAGGGACTACGAAACGGCAGAGTCCGAGAATCAGATTGCGGTCAATTTGCCGGTTGTCTGCCGGTCTTTTGACCGGACTCAATCGCGAGACAATCGCCGGCCGGACTCAAACGCTGACCAAACATTCGGTAAACGCTGGGCTAAATGACCGCCTCATCCTGCTGTCTTGGGATTGTGGCGACGGTCACGTACATTAGACAGCCGTGACTCCCGAATACGCCCTAACCGTTGACCAGATTGACCTTTCAAATTTCGATTTCTGGGTCCGTCCGTTGGCTGAACGAGAGGGTGCTTTCCATACCCTCCGCACCGACGCTCCGCTCAAGTTTTTCGCCGAACCAGACATGACGGGAAGTGGAATCGAAGCAGGACCGGGCTACTGGGCCGTTACTAAGTACGCAGATATTCTGGAAATCTCCAAGAACGCCGCGCTGTTCTGCTCAGGCAAAGGCGCCACCTCGATTGCCGACATGCCCGAGTTTATGAACGATTTCTTCGGCTCCATGATCAATATGGATGATCCCCGCCACGCCCGCATGCGCAAGATCGTCAGCGCCGCCTTCACTCCGAAAATGCTCAAGCAAATCGAAGACGACGTACAGCGAGTTGCTGCTGAAATCGTCGACGAGATTTTGGCCAAAGGCGGTGGCGACTTCGTGATCGATGTGGCGGCGCGACTCCCGTTGAAAATCATTTGCGACATGATGGGTATTCCGCCAAGTGAATACGACACCATCTTCACTCGTTCCAACATCATCCTCGGCTCCGGCGATGAGGAATACCAGGCCCAGGGCGACCCCAACAAAATCGTTGAAGCCCTCCTGGTTGCCGGTGGCGATCTCCACGGCCTCGTTGCTGAGTTGGGTGCCGCACGGCGAAAGAACCCCACGGACGACCTCACCAGCGCACTTGTGACCGCATCGGTTGACGGCGAGCAACTCACCGATCAGGAACTCGGCTCGTTCTTCATTCTGCTTGTCGTCGCGGGCAATGAAACCACTCGTAACGCCATCGCTCATGGCCTCGATCTGCTCACGGCAAACCCTTCGCAACACGCATTGCTCACCGGCGATTTGGAAGCGCGCTTACCAGGTGCGATCGAAGAAATCGTCCGCGTTTCTGCGCCGGTGGTGTGGATGCGCCGAACCGCAACGGCCGACACCGTGATCCGCGGACAGGACATCAAAGCTGGCGACAAGTTCCTGCTGTACTACTGGTCAGCCAACCGTGACGACGAGATGTTCACCGATCCGTTCACTTTTGACATCACCCGGTCACCCAATCCCCACGTGGGCTTCGGCGGCCCCGGCCCCCACTTTTGCCTGGGCGCCCACCTTGCCCGACGCGAAATCGGCGTGATGTGGCGCGAAATTTTTAACCGTGCCCCCGGCCTCGTTGCTACCAGCCAATCAGACCGCCTACGTTCGAGTTTCATCAACGGCATCAAACACATCAACTACGAAATCCACTAAGTCCTCCTCCGCACAGCCGCAATCCATGGGACGTTTTTCCGGTCGGTGGCCGGAATTGCGTCCAATCAATTTGTACTGTGCCTTAACCGAGGCGGGGTTTGGGGAAAACGGCAACGATAAGTGCACATACACACACGCCTATGAGGACGACGATTGGCATACCGGTTGGGCCTTGGGTGTCGAGGATGCGTCCGATGAGCGCAGGGATGGTCATGGAGCCAATGGCCGACCCGGCGAGGAAGCTACTAGTGACGGTGCTTGTCGAAGGAAGTACCGGTTCGGCAAGCGACAACATGGTGGGGAACATCGACGCTGTCCCGAACCCAAACAGAACCGTGCCGATCCACAGCGGGGCTGCGGCATTTCGTCCGACCAGAATGATCACCAAGCCCAGCGCGCAGATGCTTGCATCGATCAACAGCACGAGTCGTGGTTTCACCCAACGGGCGATCCAAATGGAGGCGAGCCGACCTGCGGTGAAGGCCACGAGAAACGCCGTTCCGAGCCAGAGGGCATTGCGCTTGGAGAACCCGCGGGCCCGGCCGTAGTCAAAGATCCAGCCGATAAAGCCAACCTCCACGCCGACGTAAGCGACAAAAAAGCCAACGCCTAAGGCCAGTGTTCCCCACAGCGCTCGTGGGATTCCGCGGACCGATTCGGCATGGGGGTTCGCTGGGCTAGGCGTTCGCAAGATGATCACGCCGAACGCACTGACCAACACGGCAACCCCCAAATACCCAGCGCGCAGAGTATCGGTGAGTCGCAGAGATTGCGCCACGATGATCGGAGCGGCAATGGCTCCAACGCCAAAGCACAGATGCAGGGCATTCATGATCGGCCCGCCTTTGTGGAGCCACAGCACTACGGAGTTCCCTGTCGTATCTGCGGCACCACCGGCAATTCCGAGCAGGACATGAAATGCGGCAAGCAACGTAAAGGTATGCACACTTGATAGCACGGCTAGGGACACGCCACACAAAAGCAACCCACCACCCATCACACGGTGTGCGAGGAACGATTCAAGAATCCGTCCGGCAGCGAGGGCGCCCATGAGGTAACCAATGGCCGAGGTGGTGAACAGCAACCCGATCTTGGAGGTGGATACGTGCGCGCCATTACGAAACGTGTCAAGTGAAGGCCCGAGCAGCAATGAAAAACACCCCAGCGTGACAAACGAACCAAGATAGAGAGAAGTGGGGCGTTGCAACATAGGTGACGACTTTCGTAAAAATAGGCCCGCAGATTAACAACAACGGGGGCACCTAGTGACCTGATTCTGCAAGTCGGTCGCGGAATTTGCCAGCAAGGTTCGTTTGTCGCAAGAACGCTCGGAGGCACTGCCTGCCCTGCCCAACCAGAAAGGCGAGGACGAAGCGACGGGCGAAGCTGGCCGATAATTCTGCAGCGAATTTCTGAATCAGGTCACTCATGCA
>JAYTWN010000339.1:0-8862 GCA_043743435.1 Acidimicrobiia bacterium | reverse complement strand
GAGCACCCTTGGCCTTCAAGCATTTCTTGGCGAGGCTGGCGACACATGCCAACGCGCGCTTGTTATCTATGAGGGCAGCCGAATTTTGGATCTCACACCGTCTCAAGGACCAACGCAGATCCTGGCCATTCCAAGAAGCCTGATGTAGCGGGGTCTGATCTATTGGTGAGTGCAGGAAGCGTAAGTCATTGCGTAGTGTTTTGATCCCAGTCCCTACTACCAACGCGGAAAGTGCCATCAGGGCCACTACGCAATGATTTAAGCGAACACGCACTAATGGCTTCGAATCGATACGTTATCGCTGCATCCCAGATCGCTGCGCTTCGAAAAACCGATTCGCCTTCCCGGCTGGGCCAGGCATCGCCCGTAGGTGGTCATATCTCTTGGAATATCATGGGGACGTTGGCTCCACGCACGAAGCCCCACCTCAGATCCCGCCGCCACTTTAATTTAACGATTGTCACCCAGAAATTTAACGATTGTCACCCAGGCTCGCTGTACGCGTACGCTTGCGAGATGAGCGAAACGAAGCCTACTAACGCTACTAATGCTACAGACCCTGTAGTGCTCACTCTCGACGAGCCGGGCGGGTTTGCGACGCTGACGCTTAACAATCCAGGCAAGCGCAATGCATTGTCACACGTGATGATGAAGGCGTTGATTGGGGCATTGCGGGAGGCCGGTGATTCAAATGCTCGCGGCATCATTTTGGCGGCGAACGGTCCGGTATTTTCTGCCGGTCACGATTTTGCCGACATGGCCGGGCAAGACCTCGGTTACCTTCGCAAACTTCTGCAGACGTGTACCGAATTGATGACGCTGGTGCAAGAAGTTCCCCAACCCGTCGTAGCGAAAGTCCATGCCCTGGCTACCGCCGCAGGATGCCAACTCGTCGCGAGTTGCGATCTCGCCGTCGCCGCCGACACTGCGGGATTCGCGTTGCCCGGTGGGAAGGGCGGACTGTTTTGCACCACCCCGTTAGTTGCTGTCGCTCGCAGCATCGGTCGTAAGCGTGCATTAGAACTTTCTATGACCGGTGACCCCATCGACGCAGCCACCGCAGCCGAATGGGGACTCATCAACTACGCCGTCGACGCCTCCGAACTCGATACGTTCACTGACGATTTCTTGAAGCGGTGCACCCGAGGCTCAACGTTCGCAAAGAGCATGGGCAAGACTGCCTTTTACGCCCAGGTAGACCTTGATCAGCCCAAGGCTTACAGCTATGCCATCGAAGTTATGGCCGCAAACGCCGTGACTGCAGACGGGCAAGAAGGCATCGCCAGCTTCCTAGAAAAACGCAAACCCGTCTGGCAGTCGCGTTAGCAACCATTTCCCGTGAGGAGTTTGGGTGGGACTACGCACGTTCTTTGCCGCCAAAATCCCACCCAGTATGTGTACGTAGGAGTGGGAATGGTAGGAGTGGGTTGGAATGGAGTGGGTTGGAATGGAGCGGCTGCTGAACGGTCCTGGCGAGCGCATGGACGATGCCTGCTCATGCTTGGTTGGTCGCACTGTTGACCCCGTCCGTCGCAAGCGCTACAGAAGCTTGTCCAGTATGCGTCCGAGCTACTGAGCGGTCGCAGCCTTCACGGCAAGTGCTGGACTAGTAAGAACGGGGATTCCCAAATCAGCCAAAAGCGGGGGTACATCACGCATTGAGGCTTGCGCTAGGACAATCACGTCGGGCACAGAACCGCTGCTGGCAGCCATTCCAGCGATATGTGTACGTATGGCACTGGCAAGACAGGTTGCGTAGCCCTCGCTATCACCGCTTTCGAAGCAGGCCCACGCTTGCTCCACCACCAGCACTTCGGTATGAGCACGTTCAAGCCCTTCGGAGACAGCGGCAATCGCGGTGCGCGCAGCCGCTTGGACCAACTCGTCATCAATGAGGGCATTCGTAGAACCAATCGTGGAAGAAAGTGCAGCCACGACCAGAAGCAATCCATTACCCAGCAACGCCAACCGCACGGCTTCGCCAGCCATTGGACGGTCCACCCGAAGTGCGCCAAGTTGTTCGCTCGCTGTGCCAATGGTGGAACACGTGCAGATGACCACGTCGGGCGAAGAGGCTTGCAATTCAGCGAAACGAGCCTGCACCCGGGCCGTGATCTCGGCATCAACCTCACCACGGGAACGAGCGTCATTCAACAACGATTCGTCGACGACGTGTACCGCAGTCCAACCCGGAGCAAGTTCGGCCACCAACGCATCGAAGGGCGCTACGTGAACCGACGAGGTGTGAAGGAATCCGAGAGTGAGCACGTTGCAACAATAATGGGGTGGTCTCTCTAGCGGCCTCGGGAATTGTTTCGCCGGACAAGCGCGTTGACCCTTTCCTCAGCGAATGGCAACTACCGTCGTTCCTATGGTTGGCAACACCGGCACAGCAGACAACTCAAATCATGGGGCGGATTACGAAATCGAAACCATCGACAGCGAGGACGGGGAAGGCACAGGGGAGCAGCTCGATGGCGCTCGCATGCACCGGTTCGATGAGGAGATGGATGGTGTAGCCGCCACGGTAGTGCTCTACGCCCTCGATCGGGTGCGCCTCGACCCTCCGCCTATTGATATGCCCAAAACGAAGGCGGAGCTCGACAAACTTGGGCCCACCGTCACACCAGAAGGCTTGGGCGGCATGGAAGCGCTGCGTTTGTTCTGCGAAGACTTGGCGCCGGCCACCATCTCCCAAGACCATCCACGCAACATCGCCTTCGTGCCCAGCGCACCCACCGAGGCAGCCGTCCTTTTCGATCTAGTAGTTGGCGCGACGAGCATTTATGGCGGATCGTGGATGGAAGGAGCCGGTGCGGTATGGGCCGAAAATCAAGCCCTGCGCTGGATAGCGGATCTCGTTGGGTTACCCGAAGAAGCCGGTGGAGTATTCGTCAGCGGAGGGTCTGCCGGAAACCTCAGCGCGCTTGTTGCCGCTCGATACCAAGCCCAACAAAACTGGGGCTACATAGAAGCAGAAGGCGCACCACGGCCACCGCGTTGGTATGTGGCAGTGAGTCAGGGCGCACATTCTTCAATCGCCGCGGCTGCACGGGTGATGGATATAGGTGTACTGAGCATTCCCGTCGACAGTGAAGGTCGTATGCATGCAGACGGTTTGCGCCGCGCCATCGCCGAAGCACGCGAACGAGGAATCGCCGTGGGTGAAACCGACCGCAACCCGGGTTTCGCGTCAGACACGCCCGCCCAACCCAAAGGCATCGTGTTCGCAGTGGTCGCGACCAGCGGAACAACCAACGCTGGCATCATCGACGACCTGGCCGGAGTCGCCGACGTGTGCAGCGCCGAGGGCCTTTGGATGCACGTCGACGGGGCCTATGGCGGGGCGGCGTTGGCGGCACCGAGCGTCCGCCACAAATTCAACGGGATTGAGCGAGCCGATTCGTTCATCGTCGACCCCCACAAATGGCTGTTCGCTCCCTATGACTGCGCCGCACTGCTGTACCGCAACCCCAAACTGGCCGCCCAAGCCCACGCCCAACACGCCGCCTACCTAGATGTCCTGCACGACGACGGTGAATGGAACCCCTCCGATTACGCCTTCCACCTCACCCGCAGAGCCCGCGGACTGCCGTTCTGGTACTCCCTCGCCACCCACGGGACCGACGCATACCGCGACGCCATCGAAGCCAGCATCACCCTCACCGGCCAAGTCGCCAAGGTCATCCGCGATACCCCGCACCTCGAACTGCTTATGGAACCCGATCTCTCCGTGCTGTTGTTCCGTCGAGTTGGTTGGTCACCGGCGCAGTATCACGCCTGGTCAGATGCCATGCTGCTCGCCCAACGAACCTTCTGTGTGCCGACGACGGTTCCGCACACCAGCCTCGATCTTCAAGAAACCCACGGTGATCGTGAAACCGTCCTGAGGTTTTGCTTTACCAACCCCCGCACCACCCTGGCTGACATGGTCGACATCCTCGCCTCGCTGGCCTAAGTATGCGCAAACCGGAGTGCGGTCGATTTACCGTCGGCTCACCGGTCTAGTGACCGCACTCGCTTAACGGCGATGTCGGTTAACGGCGCGGTCAACGGCGTCATTCGCGCATGAAAACCGGCCCGAAGAGCGCGTGCGGAGAAACTTTCAGCCCAAGCGACCAGCAATTTTGGGGTTGCCATGGGAAGTTGGCGCCGACGGTGCTACGTTCACGCCACGAGATGAATGAGTGATCGACGCTAACCCCGGTTCGGGAATAGGATTGTGACCAAGTTCGCAGTAACCACATTGTTGAAATTGTTTGAAGGGGAAAAAATGCTCGCACTAGCGCTGTTTTCAAAAGACGGAATCCACTGGCTCTTCCGCTGGTGGCACGTGGTCTTCGGCGTCTGCTGGATCGGCCTTCTCTACTACTTCAACTTCGTTCAGGTCCCGTCGTTCCCGACCATGGAAGCGCCGCACCGCAACGGTGCCATCGACAAGCTTGTACCCCGCGCCCTCTGGTACTTCCGTTACGCTGCGTTGGCCACCGCTGGTACGGGCATCGTTATGCTTGGCCTCTATAGCGGCTCGAATGCTCCCTACCAGGGCGCCTATGGAACAGCGGTTTATGCCGGATCACTCCTGGGTTTAGTGATGTTGGCCAATGTTTGGCTCATCATCTGGCCAAACCAGAAGATCGTGATCGAAAACGCTCGTGGCCTGCTGTCAGGCAAAGAAGCCAACCCGGCAACCGCCGCCGCTGGCCGTCGGGCACTCCTTGCTAGCCGCACAAACGCCATCTTCTCCGTGCCAATGCTCATGTTCATGACTGGCGCACAGAACTTCTTTGGCGCGAACGAAATCAGCCCGGCCATCATTTTCTGGATCGTGCTGCTTGCCATCATTGCGGTGCTTGAGCTCAGCGCCCTGGGCATGATCGGCGGCTTCGAAGGTCCACTTACCAAGCAGATCGCTGGCCACCCACGCCAAGTTGCCCACCTGGCCGCACCGATTTCCATCGTGTTGCTGCTCGTTTGGATCTTCCTGGGCTAGAAGCCTTTCGGGTTCCCAATCCGGCTTGCCGGTTGGAAAAGGACCCACTGGCGGGACTCGAAGCGAAGCGGAGATGGGGCCCGACAGGTCAAAACAGGGTTCCGTCGCTTCTGCGGCGCCAAAGATTCTTTAGCAATGCCGACCTTCGGGTCGGCATTCTGCATTGGCCATCTAACCAAGCCAACTCGGGCAGTTGACGATCAGCAAAGTTATGAAGGCGCCGGTCGAAACTCCCAGAACACCCCCCGACACTGAAGCTCACAGAGCATCCGGAACACCCGGATGTAAGCCGACGCCCGGGCCTGTGACGAGATAGTGCCAGTGTGCCGGAATAGTGCGTCACCATTTGGTCACGCTGGCACTATATGGTCACACGGCTTCTACGTTGACGAATCCGCGATCAGTTCGCTCAACTCGGCGTGCAGTCGGAGAATTCCACGTGACTGAAACCACCGTGCCAACCCCTACCGTAAACAGCGAAAACCCTGGAAGCATGAAGTCCATGGAAAACGTCCTTCAAACCCCCCAAACCCTCTCCTACGTCTCTGCAACAACAACTCGTCGCCCGGCACACCGTCGACTCGGGGCCGTTGCTTTCATAGCTGCCTCAGTCCTCGGCGCATGTGCAACCACCTCAGGAACCCAGGCTCAAGCCCAACTCGGCGGCGGTTCTGGCAAGACCATCAATATCAGCATGGCCAAACTGAAGTTCGAGCCGAAGAAGCTTGAAGTCAAAAAGGGCGATTCGCTGAACTTCGTCTGGAAAGAAAGCGTGGCCCACAACGTGAAGTTCGAAAATGGTGGCCCAAAATCGAAAACCCAAAGTAAGGGCGCCTGGCTCGCCAAGATGGACAAAGTTGGCGTCTTCAAGTTCAAGTGCACCCTGCACCCCGGCATGGAAGGCGTCGTCGCCGTTAAGTAATCCGGCTGGCACAGGAAAGCGCGTTACACAAGTCGACCGGGGTGGGAGTAGACCGTGGCCTGGCCATCCCGCACGAAACCGGAAAGCGTCATCCCAAATCGCTCCGCCGCATCTATGGCCAACGATGTGGGAGCGGAAACTCCGCCCAGCAACACAACGCCCGACATGGCGGCCTTTTGCACGATCTCGAAACTGATGCGCCCCGAAACAAACAACGCGACACCGCTCAAGTCTTCGTACTTGGCCAACGTGGCCCAACCCACGCACTTGTCGACAGCGTTGTGACGGCCAACATCTTCGCGAACCACCAATTGCGCACCATCGAAACGGTAAAGCCCGGCAGCATGCACCCCTCCGGTTCGATCGAACAAACCCTGCGCCGTTCGTAAACGATCTGGCAGGGCCACAAACTCTGCGATGCTCATCGTCGACGCTTCCGTTCCTAACGAACCGCCAGCTGAAGTAGTAAGTCTGCTTGGTATCGCAAGTTCGATGGCGTCGAGGGTTGTCGTTCCGCAAATTCCACAGCTGCTCGACATGGTTTGGGAACGTCGAACGGCATCATCGGCCACGATCACGCTCAAGCTAACGGTCACGATGTTGTACTCCTGCTCCACGCCAATTGGCTTGGTGCAATAAGCCACAGACCGAACCACATAGGGGGAACCAATGATGCCTTCGGCCAGTAAAAAGCCGACGGCCAACTCAAAATCGTTGCCCGGAGTACGCATGGTGATGGCAATTTGGCGGGACTCGCCGGTGGCATCGACGACACGAATTTCCAATGGTTCTTCACCAATAACCGTCGCTGATCCTTTGCCCATGACCAAGCCGTTCGCTCGGCTCGGATTCAGATCGCCATTCGAACGTGGAGCATGTGCAGCGACCCCGATGCGGTGTACCGAAACGCTGACAGCACTCTTTCGTAACGGTCGACGTTCAAGCTCAGCCACCCCCCTACGCTACCGGCAGCACCCACCTACCAACTGAAACGTCAACCTCCACTCCACCAAGCAACCCACACCTTCGGGCGACGCGTCCCAACAAAATCGATCAACCAAAACGACCAAACGCAATGCAAATGGCCAAACCAGCTCGCCAGCGACCACAATGGGGCGATGACGACATTTGCAACCCCCGCCGCCTTTGATCGAGCGAAGGCCGGTGCTTTCGTCGAAACTCTTAAGCACACCTACGAAGCGGCGATGTTGACCATGATGATCGACCTCGGCCACCGCACGGGATTGCTCAACGCCCTGGCCAAAGCCCCGGCAAGCTCCGCCCAATTAGCTGCCGACACCAACTTGAGTGAACGTCACGTCCGCGAATGGCTTAGCTCCCTCGCCTGTGCTGGAGTAACCGACTACGAGCCATCGACCGCAACATTTTCACTACCGGCCGAACATGCCCTGTGGCTCACCGGCGACAAATCCACCAACCTCGCCCCCATCTCCGCCATGTTGATGGGCCTGGCTCCGCGCCTCGACGACGTAGAAGCAGCTTTCAGAAACGGCGGTGGAGTGCATTATGACAAGTACCGTCCGCACTTCACCCACGCCATGGACGCCCTGGGCCGTGCCAAATACGACGAACTGCTCGTAAACACGTACCTTCCCAAAGCACCCGAATTGCCAGAACTCCTAGCGGGAGGCGTGCGGGTTGGCGATGTCGGCTGCGGGACCGGGCATTGCCTCAACCTGATGGCTGCCGCCTACCCGAACTCCACCTTCATTGGGTATGACCTTTCCGCCGAAGCCGTCGCACTGGGAAAGGCCGAAGCTGTAGCTATGGGCCTCACCAATGTGTCCTTCGTCGACGTCGACGTGTTGGCCCTACCCATCGATCAACCCTTCGATGTCCTGTTCGCCTTCGACGCCATTCACGACCAAGCCAACCCAACCGGCGTCCTAGCCCGCATCCGTGCGGCACTGGCCCCGGGCGGACTGTTCTTTATGGTCGACATCAAAGCCTCATCGGATCTGGCCAAAAACCTCGGACAGCATGACAAGGTCATTACCTACGGCATCAGCGTGATGCACTGCATGGAAGTGTCGCTGGCCGTAGGTGGAGCAGGGCTCGGGACGGCATGGGGCACCGAACTTGCCACCGAAATGCTTGGGACGGCTGGCTTCGCGGACATCGTGGTGCACGACATCGAACGGGACCCCAGCAACTGCATCTACGTCTGCCGATAGCGCTCGTGGCATGCGGCTGACTGACGAGCTGACGAGCTGACAGGCTGACTGCTGACATGCGGCTTGATGCGGCTACTGACCGCTCACGGCAATGCTCTCGATACGCCACCGAAAGGGTCAGCGGCGAGTCGCGTTCAGATAGTTGTAGATGGTGATGCGACTCACACCAAAGGTGTCGGCCACATCTTCAACCGAGCGACGCAACTCGAACGCTCCGCGCTCGTCAAGCATCTTGACTGCCCGTTGTTTGTCCTCGCGGCTCAAGTTTTCCAACGAACCGCCAAGTTCCTTCTCCACCTGATCAATCAACCGATCCAGAGCCCCTTGCAACTTCGGCAACCGCAACGCGCCGACCAACTTGCCTTCCCAGTGCAGCTCAATGTCCAGCGTGGTCACCTCCTCAGGAGTAACGATGCGCGCGCCAAGTGCTTCGGCCACCGGGGCCATTGCCGCTAGAAAGAGGTGTTCCACTGCACGAACCTTAGTGCAGTGCCGTAACGCCCAAACAGGACCAGCGGTAACGATAAGGCGCATCCAAGCCCATTCCACCCCGTTCCAGCCTGGTGAAACGTGGGCTGATTTCGCTCTGTGGAACGACGGCCGTCTCGCGAACTGTTATGAGTTTCGCAATGTTTCAACATCGCGGGCTTAGAGTCCGGACTCGGGACAAATCTTGAAGAGTCCGGACTCGGGACAAATCTTGAAGAGTCCGGACTCGGGACAAATCTTGAACAGTCCGGACTCGGGACAAA
>JAYTWN010000338.1:0-6280 GCA_043743435.1 Acidimicrobiia bacterium | reverse complement strand
CAGGCGAGCGTCGAGTGCAGCTACCTCTTCTGCCTGGCGGGCTTCCAATGGCCCCACAGCCGCTGCGTCAACCATACCGACGGCTTCGGCAGCAACCACCGACGCAGCAGCTCCTGTGCCATCAAGGCGGCGGGGGATGTTCTGCCAAAACGCCATCCGGTTGGCCACTTCAGGATCTATCGCCAACAACCGAGCCCGATCCAGTCGTCCACCAGCGGCATTCGCGGCGGTTTTCGCCACGGATTCTTCGATTCCACCGGCCACCAGCGCTTCAACAACCGCATCAACACTCAGCGGCGCGAAACTCATCTGCACGCAGCGCGAAGCAATCGTCACGAGCTCGTTGGTGATCTGTTCGGCCAACACCAAGAAGATCGTTGATGGTGGTGGCTCCTCAATGATTTTCAGCAACGTTGGACCGGCATTGGTGACGAGATGAAAATCGTTCAGAATCAGGACTTTTCTGGCTCCTTCGACGGGTGAGCGCAGGGCCAGGCGAATAATTTCACGGGCCTGATCAACCGAGATCGAGGCCCCTTCGCGTTCCACGTTGAGCAAATCGGGATGGGTTTGGTTCAGCGTTCGCAAGCAAATATCGCATTCGCCACAGCCACCGCGTGGACATAACACTGATGCTGCGAACGCTAACGCCGCACGTACTTTCCCAGCTCCTGGTGGGCCTACAAACAGATAGGCATGTACCGGTTGTTGCGCCGAGGAACGAAGCGTTTCCACCGTTGACCCCTGGCCAAAGACAAGAGCCCAAAGTGCGTCAACGGATCGGTTCCGGCGCCCGTCCGCATCAACCTGATCGGCAACCGCTTCCGTGACCGGCCGAGCAATTTTGGGCTCCGCAAGCAAATCCGTCTCAGGCTCGTCGAATGCGGCGGCTATTTCGTCGACGTCGATCGGCTCGTCGGGTTCCCAGGTTGGGTCGTTGAGTACATCACCCGGGTCGAGATCGCGCACGACGCCAAGCGCTTCCGTCTCCGCTTGCTCAAGGGGGTCGACCACAATCGGCGCCCCCGGAAGTTCACCAGCGAGTTCCGCCGCTTCAAGCGGATCAATTTCAGGTGCAACAACTTCGGCCGCAGGATCCACCTCTGCCCATTCTTCGCCAACCGATTCCTTTGCCACGCTGTCTGCGGTGACCACGTCGCCCGGATCGACAACGTTGCCGAAAATATCGAGTTGCCCGACAATCGCCGACGGTTTCTCCGCAGGCTTAGCGACCGGGGCAGTGTCGAAGAACGAAGCGTCGAACAAGGAATCCATGGCCCGTCCACCCTATGCGACCCAAACCCTAGGCTTACCACTAAACTCGAGGCAAGCAACCAGGGCCCAACTCCAGCTTGCGACCTGATTCCGCAAGTCGGACGCGGAATTAGCGAGCCACGGTTCGTTTGCCGCAAGAACGCTCCGAGGTACTGCCTGCCCTGCCCAACCAGAACGACGAGGACGAAGCGACAGACGAAGCTGGCCGATAATTTGCAGCGAATTTCTGAATTAGGTCACTAGATCAGAAAGGGGGCGACGGCGGCTTGTACCCGGGCTTCTACCTCTTCGATGGTGCCCATGGCGTCGACGACGCGCCAACGCTCTGGATCGGCGGCTGCTTGGGCATCGAAGGACTCCATCACACGGCCCAGGAAACCGGCACCTTCGGATTCGAGTCGGTCGGGCACGCCTGCAGCAGCGAGACGGCCAAGGACCACATCGAGAGGGACGCGAAGTAGCACAATCACATCAGGCCAAAGACCGGTTGTCGCCCACTCGGAGATCCAACGAATTTGATCCGCCGGTAATCCCCGTCCGCCACTTTGATAGGCAATCGAGGAACCGATGTAGCGATCACACACGACATGTTGACCGGCACGCAGGGTTGGTTCGATCACTTCGCTGACGTGTTGCGCGCGATCAGCGGCCATGAGCAGTGCTTCTGCCCTGGGCGAAAGTGACGCTCCTTCTGGAGAATGATCGAGCAAAAGAGAACGAATCCGCACGCCAGCTGGAGTGTCGCCAGGCTCCTTAGTCAGCTGTGCGCCAATGCGTGTAGCAAGTCGTGAAGCTTGCGTGGTTTTGCCACTTGCGTCGGAACCTTCGAAGACAATGAAGGAACTCATAGGTGCACATATTTCTTGCTAGACGCGTAGAACTTGAGTAGGGGTGAAGATCGTTGCATTAGTGTATGTGCGCGTAAATCATTGCGTAGTGTCCTGGTGGAACTCTCCGCGTTGGTGCTGGCAATTGAGGTCGAAACACTACGCAATGACTTACGCTTCCCTGCACTAGTGCGTGTTCGCGGAAGTGACGATGCAGTGATTTTCGGTGGCGATTCCATATGGGTACTGGGGATTGAGTTGAAAACACTGCATAGTAACTTACGCTTCACTGCACTAGTGGAAGAAATTCGTGCGCATATCGTTCAACACAAACCCGAAGCAGTGGCTCGAACAAGCATTTGATGGTCGACAGAACGCGCATGGAAGAAGTCAACGGGTATTGCGGCAGCACTTTGCAGGCAAAAGAGCGGACTAGCCCTTCTTGGTGACGGCTTTCTTCTTTGCGGCCTTCGAGGTTTTTGAGGTGCCCGCTTTAATTACTTTGGTCGCCAACTTTGGTGCAGCAGCTTTGGATGTTGTCGCAGCCTTCTTCGGGGCAGCCTTCTTGTCGGCAGCTTTCTTTACGCCGCCGCGAGCAATCTTGGGGCCGTCGGTCTCGTCCTTCAAGCGACGTTCGGCCAACAATTCCACAACCCGCGAGATCGTGATGGTCTCGGCGTCATCACCGCGGCGTAGCGAAGCGTTGGTCATGCCGTCGGTCACGTAGAGGCCAAAGCGGCCTTCCTTCATCACGATTTGCTTGCCCGAAACCGGATCGTCACCAAAGGTTGCGAGTGGTGGCTTTGGTGCCGCGTTGCGTTTCCCGAATGTCTTGGGCTGGGAGTAAATGACCAACGCTTGCTCAAGGGTGATGGTGAGCAACTCTTCTTCAGCACTGATCGATCGGCTGTCGACACCTTTGCGAAGGTACGGGCCGAACTTGCCGTTCGAGGCAACAACCTCTTCACCGGTTGCTTCATCGATACCCAAGGAGCGAGGCAGGGTCAGCAACGCCAGTGCTTCTTCGAGGGTCACCAATTCCACACTCATGGTTTTGAACAACGAGGCGGTGCGAGGCTTTGGCGGTTCAGCCTTCTTCGGTTTCTTCGGCAAACCTTTTTTGGTGAACTCCGGAACCGGCTCCGGCAAATTCACCGATAGCAGTTCAACATTTCCTAATTGCACATACGGTCCGAAACGACCGGCCTTGGCAAAGATCGGCATGTTGGTTTCAGGGTCGTTCCCAACCACACGATCGCCCTTAGGCGCCGCCAACAACTCTTCGGCCTTGGCGGTGGTGAGTTCATCAGGAGGCAAATCTTCCGGAACCGAAGCGGTATCTTCGCCACGTTTAACGTACGGCCCGTAACGACCTGGGCGCACCACAATCAACTGACCGTCCAGACCGTGACCGATAACAATGGTGTTGATTTCGGCAGCATCAATATCACCGAGACGATCAACCACCATCGACTTCAGCCCAGGCATAACCGGGCTGCCTGAACCAGGATTTGGGGCAATCGCACCAGCTGTTGGAGGGGCTTCGCCACCGAAGTAGAACTGGGTTAGCCACGGCACCGAGTGCGCTTCACCGTTGGCAATCGTGTCGAGATCGCTCTCCATGCGGGCGGTGAACTTGTAGTCGACCAAGTCCCCAAAGTGCTGCTCCAACAAGCCGATTACCGCAAACGCCGTAAACGAAGGAATCAGCGCCGTGCCTTTTTTCCACACATAACCACGGTTTTGAATCGTGCCCATAATCGAGGCATAGGTAGACGGACGGCCGACTTCCATTTCGTCAAGCGTCTTCACCAACGAAGCTTCGGTGTACCGAGCCGGCGGTTGGGTCGAGTGACCATCTGCATGCATATTGTCAGCGCGCAGAGGATCACCCGGGGCTACTTGAGGGAGCCGTACTTCACGGTCTTCGAGCACCGCATCGGGATCGTCGGCGCCTTCAACGTAGGCTCGCAAAAATCCGGGGAAGGTAATGATCTTGCCCGACGCGGAGAACTCGACATCCTCATTGTTCGACGTGGTGGCACCCAGGCGAACCGAAGCGGAAGTTCCGCGGGCATCATTCATTTGTGA
The DNA here is from genome assembly GCA_043743435.1 of Acidimicrobiia bacterium. Classification (GTDB taxonomy): domain Bacteria; phylum Actinomycetota; class Acidimicrobiia; order Acidimicrobiales; family JANYDT01; genus JANMZO01. The sequence continues at coordinate 2,087 of JAYTWN010000338.1, read as the reverse complement.
GGCGATGGTGCGCATCCAAATGAGCTCATACAGACGGAACTCGTCGTTGTTCAGTTCACGTTCAACTTGGGCGGGCGTGCGGAACGTTTCACCGGCTGGGCGAATAGCTTCGTGAGCCTCTTGTGCGCTCTTGACCTTCTTGGCGTATTGGCGAGGCGCATCCGGCAAATAATCCTTGCCGTAGAGCTCCAGCACTTGCGCCCGAGCGGCGTTGAGGGCCGTTTCGGAGAGCGTGGTGGAGTCGGTACGCATGTAGGTGATGTAACCATTTTCGTACAAACGCTGCGCCACACTCATGGCTCGCTGCGAGGAGAACCGTAACTTTCGACCGGCCTCCTGCTGCAACGTTGACGTCATAAACGGTGCGTACGGGGATCGACGATAGGGCTTCTCATCAACGGAGCGAACCGCGAAAGCAGCATCGGCCAATCGACCAACCAACGCCCCAGCGCGCGCCTCATCGAGAACGACAGCACTCGAAGACGTCAACAGTCCGTCGGAAGAAAAGTCTTTACCCGTGGCGAGGCGCGCGCCGTCGAGCGAAATCATGGTCGCATCGAAGAACTCACCGCCGGAAGCATCAACGGGGCGTTTGGCGAAGGATGCGGAGAGATCCCAATATCCAGCCGAACGGAAACGCATTCGAGCCCGTTCACGCTCAACAATTAAACGCGTGGCCACCGATTGCACACGACCGGCAGAGAGACCCGGAGTGATTTTCTTCCACAGAACCGGGGAAACTTCGTATCCATACAGACGATCCAAAATCCGCCGGCATTCCTGAGCTTCTACCAGTGCCGAATCGAGATCACGGGATTCATCGACAGCGCGCTGAATGGCACCCTTAGTGATTTCGTGAAACACCATCCGCTTGACCGGAACCTTGGGCTTGAGCACTTCGAGAAGGTGCCAGGCAATGGACTCGCCCTCTCGATCCTCGTCGGTGGCGAGATAGAGCTCGCTGGCATCTTTCATCAAACCCTTGAGTTTGGTGATGTGGGCCTTTTTTTCGGGAGCAATCACATACAGAGGGGTGAACCCATGGTCAACGTCGACTCCAAGTTTTGCCCAGGCTTGTGACCTATGTGACTCAGGGATATCGGCTGCCGAGCGCGGAAGGTCACGAATATGGCCAATGGAGGCTTCCACCACGAAATCGGGGCCCAGGAACCCGGCGATGATCTTGGCTTTCGCCGGAGATTCAACAATCACCAGGGGTTTGGCACCCGATCGGGCACGGGTGGAGGTAGCGCTCTTGGCGCCGGCGGAGGGATTCGTGTCAGACACAGTGCGGCCACCTTCCCACTCTTTCCCCCACCCCTGTCAAGCATCTGATTTGTCACACCAGCCTGAACATCCCTCGAATTGGACCGACCGGACCAAAACATCTTTTGCCGACCAAACCGCTACAGGCCAGGTCAAGCCGAGTAACTGAGAATTCTTCACGTTCGAATATCCCCGAATTTTTGTTCCGCAGGGTGTAAAAACAACGGGCATGGAATTTGTCAGATTTCTGGCATCTCCCCATGTTTTCCACTTCCCCGCTGTACCCGGTTCCGCAACCGGCGCTTCGAAAGGACCTCGTTCCGTGAGGCTTCGCTCATTTGCCACAATCGCAGCAGTCGCCCTGAGCGCACTCGCTATCCCTTTTGCCGCGCCCGCCCAGGCCCAGTCAGGTGACGCCCGAGTTCGCCTCGCCCACTTTTCACCCGACGCCAACGGTGTCGACGTGTATATCGACGGCAAGAAGCGCATGAATCGCGTTCCCTATCAAGCGGTGAGCGACTACATCACGCTCCCAGCAGGCAAGCACACCATAGAAGTTCGAGGCGAAGGCCAACCAGAAACCACCCCAGCGCTGGTTTCTGCGTCACCGGAACTCGCCGGCGGAGAGTCCTTTACGGCCGCCGCGCTAGGGCCGGTCGCAAACATCCAGGTCAAAGTATTTCAAGACGACCTCGCACCGCCAGCGGCTGGTAAGTCCAAGGTTCGTGTTATCCACGCAGCTGATGGCACACCAACGGTAGATATTGGCGTGAAGGACGGAGATGTATTGTTCCCAGCTGTCGAGTTTGGCGCCATCACCA
>JAYTWN010000337.1:0-6507 GCA_043743435.1 Acidimicrobiia bacterium | reverse complement strand
TAGTGTCACACCAGACCGGCGGACTGTGCGGCAGAGATGTTGGTGGTTACCTCAGCGGTTGATCGCATGCCGAGCAGGACTGAGTTGACGCCACGGTGGGTGAAGGGGAATTGGATGGCTTCGGCGATCAGCGTTGAACCCCGAGCTTGGGCATCGGCGGCTAAGTGACGGGCCTGGGAAATGAGGGATTGGTCGGCGGGTGCGTAATCGAACGTGGCATCGGCTGTGGGCGCGGCAAGTAAGCCTGAGTTAAAGACGCCACCGCAGATCACGGAAACGTTGCGAGCGGAGCACAGATCGAGCAATGCTTCGCCGCTGCGGTCAAGTAGGGTCCATCGACCGGCCAGCAAAATGCAGTCCAGATCAACGCGTTCCACAAAACGGGTGAGCATTTCGAATTGGTTCATGCCCGCCCCAATGGCTCCGATAACTCCCTGTTCACGGAGCTCGATGAGCGCAGGAAAGGCCTCGTTGGTCGCCGAGGTTTCGTGTGCATCGGGATCGTGAACGTAGACGATGTCGAGATAGTCAACCCCTAACCGTTTGCAACTCTCTTCGATCGATCGACGCACACCGTCACTTGAGTAGTCCCACCGGAAACGATTGCTGTGGGGCAGGTCTACGAACGAAGTGATTGTTTCAGGTCCGTCTGCATCCAGAACGCGACCGACTTTTGTGCTGAGCACAATTTGTGATCGATCCCAGGTAGCCAAGGCCCGGCCTAAGCGTTGTTCAGAAAGGCCAAGCCCATATTGCGGGGCGGTGTCGTACATGCGAACACCAAGGTTGTGGGCGAGTTGCAATGCACCCATAGCTTCCTGGTCGGTTACGGCGGTGAACAGGTTTCCCAAGGGGGCGGCTCCGAAGCCGATTTTGGGAAGTGGAAATGCTATTGCCATGCTGATCCGTTCGGGTAGCTAAGTGTGCGTATGGATTCGGGCCACATTTCGGCCGAGAATCCCGGTCGTTCGGGGACCAGGTATCGTCCGTCACGCAAACGCGGCGGGTCGATGAAGTGTTCGTGGAGGTGTCCGGCGAATTCGGTGGTGCGATCGTCGAGTGAGCCCGATATCGATACGTAATCAATCACGGAAAGATGCTGCACGTATTCACACAGCCCAACGCCACCAGCGTGGGGGCAAACCGGTACGTTTGCCGCGGCGCAGGGCAACATGACGACGATGTTTTCATTGAGTCCACCTAGGCGACATGCGTCGATTTGGGCGTAGTCGATGGCTCCTGCTTGCAGGAGTTGTTTGAACATCACTCGGTTCTGGGCATGTTCGCCAGTGGCAACTCTGGTAGGGGCGATGGCTTTGCGGATGGTGGCATGGCCGAGAACATCGTCGGGGCTGGTGGGTTCTTCGATCCAGCGCAGATTGAACCGTTGGAGCGGTTTCATCCACTCGATTGCTTGTGGCACATCCCATACTTGGTTGGCGTCGGCCATGAGTTGCACCGTGTCGCCGAGTTCTTCGCGCATCACCTCGCAGCGGCGCACATCAGATGCCACATCAATGCCAACTTTGGTTTTGAACGATGTCCATCCTTCGGCGAGCGAACTGCGGCAGAGGTTGCGGACTTTCGCTTCGGGGTAGCCCAACCATCCGGCTGATGTTATGTACGCAGGGTACCCATCTCGTTGCAATTCGGCGATGCGTGCGGTCTTTCCGGTTTGCATTTTGGTCAACATTTCCAGTGCTTGTACCTCATCGACCATGTCTCGCACATAGCGCAGATCTAGGCAACTGAGGAGGTGCGCTGGTTCAAGATCGGCGACTAATTGCCAAACCGGTTTGCCCTCAACCTTGGCCCAAAGATCCCATACGGCGTTGACCAGAGCCGCAGTGGCCAGGTGGATGACCCCCTTTTCTGGGCCGAGCCAACGGAGCTGTGAATGGTTCACGACCGAGCGCCACCAGTCACCCATGGCCGAGGTGATGTCGCCGAGATTGCGACCTAGGAGTGAACGCCCGAGTAGTTCTATCGCTGAGCAACAAAGGTCGTTCCCCTGGCCAATGGTGAAAGTGAGCCCGTGCCCGCTGTATTCGCTGTCGGTGCTGATGACCACGTACGCCGCAGAGTAGTCAGGGTCAACGTGAACAGCGTCGGATCCGGCGAGCGTCTGGGAGGTGGGAGCACGGAGATCGTGGGCGGTGATGGCGGTGATTCGTGGCGTGACACTGTTCATGCTAGGGCCATGCTAAACCGAAGTTTGTTGAAAAAACGCGTGGTAGTGGTGACTGGTGCAGCGGGTGGAATTGGTACAGCGATTGTGGCCCGATTCCGCAACGATGCTGAGACCGTGGTGGGCCTCGACCTCGCCGGCAGCGACATTGACGTTGACCTAACCAGCTCGTCCTCAGTTGAGGCCGCAGTGGCCCGAATCGTCGCGGAACATGGAGTGATCGATGTGCTCTGCAACAATGCAGGTATCGCGGCGGTGGGTGACATTGTTACTGCCACACCCGAGGATTGGACGTCCACGTTCGCCGTGAATGTGTTTGGTTTGGCTTCAATGAGTAAAGCCGTTTTACCTCATATGCGCGCTGCCAATTCGGGGGTGATCATCAACACCTGTTCGGTGGCTGCGTCGGTTGGTTTGGTGCAGCGTGCGGTGTACTCGGCGTCGAAAGGTGCGGTGTTGGCGCTCACCAAAGCTATGGCCGCAGATGAAGTTATTTACGGGATCAGGGTAAATTGTGTTTCGCCAGGTACCGTGTGGTCGCCTTGGGTTGAGCGAGTTGTTGCGACTACACCCGATCCTGCTGCAACGGTTGAGAACATGCGCAAGCGTCAACCCATGGGCCGAATGGTTTTGGTGGAGGAAGTAGCCGATGCCGTGGCTTATCTTGCTGCGCCGACTACGTTCACTACGGGGTCTGATTTTCTGCTCGATGGTGGCATTACCGGTGTTCGTATCGTCGGCCCGTGAGCGCGTTTTTCCTTGAGTCCAAGTTGAGTTCGAGTTGAGTTTGTTATGGCGCTTCGTATTGCCCTGGTCGGCGGGCCAATGTATGACCACATAGAAAATATGTTTGCGCCCGGCGAGGTGGAAATCGTGGTGAAAGCCGACCATCCCACCCTGAACCGAACGGTGGCGGCCATGCTTGAAGCGGGCGAGCGCATTGATGTCCTTAGTACGCACTCCAAATACGCACCGTCACAATCCTCGTGGCTTACTCCGCTAGACGATCTGGTTTCCGTCGATGCTCTGGCTCCGGCTGCGATTGTATTCGTAGGGAAAATACATACGCAACAGGAAAAGCATCGGAATGAATGCGAACTTCTGCCCGGCCAACAACTGCTCGACACCAGATTATTGGACGATGGCGAGCTAGACCGTATGTCCGCTTAGTGCCTAAGCTACATTTCGCGCTTAGATGGTGCGGCCGGGACGACCGGGACCTTCAACGTCGAACCCGCCCATGTCGGCATTCAACCGGGCAGCGGCCATCAACTCGGCAATAACCGGTGTGAGCGCCTCAGGATCGAGCTGATTGATCGCTGAAGGCCCTTTGTGCCACGACTCGGCAATGGCAATGTCGTTCCCATGCACCTGGAACACTCGGCCGGTCACGTTGCGCGAAAGTGGACTCGCTAACCAGGCACAAATCGGAGCAATCCACTGCGGACCGGTCGCCTCAACGTCGGCCTCGGTAACCGGAGCTTTACGAAGCGGTTCGGTCAAGCGGGTGAGCGCTCCCGGAGAAATTGCGTTGACCGTCACACCAACTCGAGCGAGTTCCTGCGCAGCAATAATCGTGAACGCCGCAATACCCATCTTCGCAGCACCGTAATTGGTTTGACCTGGATTGCCATAAATCCCCGAAACCGACGTGGTGTTGATGACACGTGCATCAACCTCGTGGCCAGCTTTGGAACGTTCCCGCCAATACGCCGCAGCGTGTCGAGCTGGAGCGAACGTGCCTTTGAGGTGTACCTGAATAACCGCGTCCCATTCCGCCTCTGTCATGTTGACCAGCATGCGATCGCGAAGAATGCCGGCGTTGTTTACCAAAATGTGGAGGTCGCCAAACGTTTCGACGGCCTGCTGCACCATTCGCTCAGCACCAGCCCAGCTGCTCACATCGTCACCATTAGCTATGGCCACGCCGCCCATGGCCTCAATCTCGGCCACAACTTCTTGAGCCGGCGTGAGATCTTGTCCGTCACCGTTTGGTGCACCGCCAAGATCGTTGACGACAATCGACGCCCCTTCCTTGGCCAATAACAAGGCATGCTCGCGCCCAATGCCGCGCCCTGCTCCCGTAACAATGGCTATGCGTCCATCACAAATTCCCATACTGCTCCTCGGGTTAGTCCTCGACGAAGGCATCGAGCATCAGTTGTTGTTGAGCAGACTAGGACCAGATGCGGTCCACAAGCCAAGTACGGTTCGAGTCGACAAGAAGCCAAACCAATTGGGATCAAAGAGTGGGTCGGAAGCCCGTAGCGCCGTTCAGTGTCTGCACCAAAGCGAGGTCATTTCGTTGTTTTGGGTGACAAAACGGCACCTTTTTCGCAAAATCAACCAAAAATCATGTGACGTAGGGCACTTTTGTGTGTTGGACCCAAAAGGTCTGGTTAGGATGACTGGTGACGCATGGCTGAAGTTGGCCTTCCGATCGAAACCTCTTTTAGTGGTTAACGTCTTCATGAGTCACCGCTGATCAGGTCCCGATCAGAATCAATACAGGAGTTACAAAACAATGGCAACAGGCGTCGTAAAATGGTTCAACAGCGAAAAGGGCTTCGGCTTCCTAACGCAAGATGATGGCGGACCAGACGTGTTCGTCCACTTCTCGGCTATCGCCGGAAATGGTTACAAGAGTCTTAACGAGAATGACAAGGTTGAGTACGAGGTGACGCAAGGCCCTAAGGGTGCCAACGCCGCCAACGTACACGTTGTCTAACCCAACTTGATCTGAACAGCACAGAGGGCGCCGGTCGAAAGATCGGCGCCCTTCGTGTTTTCGGGTTTGCGACCTCGGAGTCCGGGCTCGGGACAAATCTTGAGGCGTCTTTGCTCCCGGAATTGATCCCACGAAGCAGCATCTCCGTCACCGAGCATCTAGGACTCGGGTCGGCGGCGAAACCAAACCGGAGCCAACCCTGTCAGGACGATGCCAGCGCCCGTTTTGAGTTGTCCAGAATCGCCTCAGCCATTTCAGCGTGGCGTTTACGAGCCAAGTTGTGGCCCATATCGGGAAACATCAACAACCGAGCCCCCCGAATCGCTTTCGCCGTAGCAATCCCGCCCGAAGGCACCACAAGAACATCTTCGAGGCCGTGGACGACAAGCGTAGGAACCTGAAGCGCTTCAAGGTGAGAAGTTCGATCCGGGCTCGACATAATCGCAGCCGTCTGACGAGCAGTGCCATCAGGACAGTAGCTCCGAGCACGATCCCCCTCGGCGGTAGCGCGAGCCTCAGCCTCGTTAAAGCTTGAGCCGCTCACAATACGAAAAATGGCAACACTTCGCTCGACATAGGTTGCCTCGTCGCCCACAGTGAGCTTGGCCAGTTTCGGCATCACCTTCAAACCAATATGGCCAACTCGCTTGTTCCCCGTCGTCGACATGATCGAAGTAAGCGAACGTACCTTACTGGGATGGGCGATGGCGAGCGACTGAGCAATCATGCCGCCCATCGACATGCCCACCACATGCGCCGAAGCGACACCCAGCCCATCGAGGAGACCAGCGGCATCGTTGGCCATGTCCGCCAGCTTGTACTCAGAATTAGCGAAGCGTCGGAACAGCGTGGCCAAAATCTGGCGATTCATGGGCGCGGGCGCCATAGTTCCCTTGCTGCTGAGGCCACTATCGCGATTGTCGAAAGTGATCACCTGAAATCCGCGAGCCACCAGTTCGGCCACAAAAGCGGTAGGCCAACTACTGAGCTGACCACCCAATCCCATGACCAACAGCAGCGGAGTGCCCGTGCCATGAATTTCGTACTCAAGAGTGATGCCGTTTGCTTGAAGTGAAGCCATGAAAGCAATTCTACTGGTACCGCTTAGGGGTGAATCTGCGCTGGAACCAGCCCGATCAGCCGGTTAGAGGCGCTGATCGGGAAATCGAACACGAACCGGGTTTGGGGAAGACGCCGTTCCTAAGTGCACAAAGAAACTGGCAATCCCCGCCGCGCCCTGCATGTATCCCGTTTGCGCCTGCAGGAACTCCGGACGAGCCCGGTGCTCCGCTTGCACCCACCAACGGCCCATGAGCCCGTCGGCACCCACAGGACCAGACGAAGAGACACTCAGGAGAACGTCAGCGCACGCATGAGCCAGATCAAGCCACTGCTGGTCACCCGTTGCCTCCCACGCCAGCAACGCAAAGTCACCCAAACCTGCATCGCCACAACACTGGCCGTGATTTTGCCACCACCCCCATGATCTCGTCGCCGGAGCGCCAATGGCCATCAGGCCCCGGTACAGGCCCTGGAGCTGTTCACGCCATTGCGGATCGCCGGTGAGACGATCCAACATCAACAGCAACCG
>JAYTWN010000336.1:0-9362 GCA_043743435.1 Acidimicrobiia bacterium | reverse complement strand
GCTTTGGCCAACCAGCAGATCAGCTTTCGGTACTCACCAATCGCGAGGCTGCGGTTGAGATTGTATCGTGGATTGCCGAGCAGAACACTGAAGGTCATAGTCGGGTAGCGGCGCAGCACCGAGTCCTTCATACGACGGCCAACGCAGCAGCTGACAGTGATGACGGGGATGACGGGGATGACAGGGATAACAGGGATAACAGGGATGACAGGGATGACGTTGGTGCAGCTGCAGTCGGACACCTATCCGGGCAGGCCGTTCCCCGATCGCCTCGTTTGCGCTCCACGACAAGCTCCTTCGCCGATGAGCCACGCGAGTCCCTCTCACCTGATCCACTTGATGGGCAAAACCTTGCCGTTCGTGAAGAACTGGCCGCACAAGAACTCCGAGCACTTTCGGTACAAAACTTCAGTTCCGACGCCGTGTTGTTGTTGAGTTGCGCTCGCCTGCCGGCTTGGATTCAGCCGGTCCTCGCCGGGGCCGATGTTGAGACTCGCCGAATGTTAAGCAAGCATACTGATGCCACGGCAGCAAGCCTACAAACGCTGGCCTTCGACGACGAAGCCGATATCCGCATGCTCATCGCGCAACGTCCATCGCTACCAGCGGCAACACGCCAGCTGCTCACTCTTCTCGGACAGCTCCCAACTGACTGTCTGGATCACGAAGTCGGCCCTCAAGCATTAGAAGCAGTTACAACCGCCGATCCGCTCACCCCTCCTGATGTAGTTGGCCAGGTCGACCAGGTCCACCCCGGCAACACCCCCGACAACATCCTTGGCGACTCCCATCACAACGAGCGACGAGCCGGCGACCAGAGCGACGATCAACTACCACTGGACGTTCCCGCTTACTTGGCATCCAAGTTTGAACGTACTGAACAATCCCTCGCAAAACGCTGGATTGCCGCTCACCCACTTGCGCCGGAATCAGTTTTACAGTCAGCAGTCATTTCGTCGGATTGGCATGTACGCGAAGCAGCAGCTTCCAACCCGGCAATTTCGTTCCCGGTTGCCGCAGTGTCTTTGCTGGACGCCGACAAGGATGTGCGCATAGCGTTGGCGCTGAACCCCCAATGCCCGGGAGCGTTCCTGCCAATTCTTCGTGCTGACAGTAACGAAAGCGTCCGTATCGCCGCTGAGGAAAACCCGCTGCACGGTGAAACATCGTCGCCAACGCCCACCGTACAAACTCGCCGACTGCTCAACAAACTTTCAAAACAGACTCCGGCCGTTCGTCGCCTTTTGGCCCAGCTTCCAGGACAGAGCGCCGCTGAACAGCGATCGTTCGCGCGCGATGAACAATGGGAAGTGCGCTTAGCTTGTGCGCTAAACCCTGAGGCAGAACCTGCGACCCTTGCCCTGCTGGTCTGCGATCCCGACGTTGACGTTCGCAAAGCGGTAGCCGGACACCAGAACCTGTCGTCAGTGAGTCGAACGGCATTGCTTCGAGATGAACAACCTGCTGTTCGCGAGGCCCTTGCCACCTATGCCAGCAGTGAAAACCTCGCCCAGTTAGCTGTCGACGAATCGATATCCGTCCGGGCGGTTGTTGCTAGTCACGCCGAAACGAATGGGTCGACGCTTGAACGACTTGGCGAAGACAGTGATGCCAGCGTTCGAGAATTCGTGGCAAAGCACCCCGCTACCCCATTAGCCGCGAGAATCCGCTTAGCTGCTTCTGATGAGGCCGCCGTCAAACGAGCCGCATTGCTGTGGGCGAGTGAGTCGCATCAATCCCCCGATGATCAACTTCGCGTCATCACGGTGCTGTTGGGGAATAACGCTGATGATGCGCAAACCTGGAAGCGACTTCGTGAGGGCGATGCTTCGTTGAGCCGAGCAAAGCTTCATCGATTGGCATACGCTACCGATTGGGGGACCGAGTCATTTATCGGCCCGAACACCGCACCGAAAGCCTTGAGCGTCTTGGCCACGTTTAACGATTGGCGATTGCGCCAAGCCGTAGCCAAGCACCCGCACACTTCCCAAGCAACGATCGCTCTGCTCAGCAAAGATACTGATTATGACGTGCGCACGAGTGCCGCCGAGCATCCCCTGCTGCGACCTCGCGATCGACAACGTTTGGGTTCTGATCCGCATTTCGCCGTGCGTTTGGCCATTGCTGAACGGCCCGATACTCCCACTGTCGTTGTTGATGCCATGGTTTTTGATGATACCGATCAGGTCCGGGAAGCGGTTCTTGCCAACCCACGTCTCAGCCCCGAAGCCGTCTTGATTTACAACGGCGTGATGTTCGGGACATTCGTAACGCAACGTACGCTTACCAAACTCGCCAGAGGGAATTCCATGGTTCGCAAGATTATTGCCAGCCACCCTCTTTGCAGCCAAAGCCTTCGATCAGCACTGGCCCTTGATGATGATTGGCGTATTCGCGAAGCGGTTGCCAAGAACGCTGCGACGGAGGCGGCAATTTTGAACGCCATGGCGAGCGATGCTGATCGCGATGTGCGGGCAGCGGTGGCTGGTAACGCGAATACTCCAGTGGAAAAGTTGTTGAGCCTTTCGGGCGATGGTGATCACAGTGTACGTGCGGCCGTGATAGCCAATCCCAAGTTGGCGGAGACTCAACGCCAAGCGTGCTTGGTGTCAGCGTACCGACGTTTGCTGATCTCGGTACTTCCAACAGAACGGGTAGCGGCGCTGCTTTCCCCACTGTGTTCGGCTCGACATCTCAACCGACGCAGAACTTGGCAATCCCCACAATGGATTGAACGTTTCGTGGTGGCAGGCCACCCCTTGGTTTACCCATCGGTACTGCAGGAACTGGCCAAGGATGCGCACCGAGCTGTTGTCACACAAGCAACCCATTCGCTCGACAACCTGAGCCGCAACCCGAACAGCGACCTGTGTAGTGACCCGACTAGCCACTCGACGAGCATCTTGTACGGCACCCCAAGCGACAACCCACGCGACAACCCACGCGACAACCCAGACGGCAACCCAGGTCCGAAACAATGACGACGGTCGCACACGCCATTACCGGATCGCTCTTGCGGCTTCGTCTCCGCTCACCGTTCTTTGCCACTCTGGCCATGCATGCCCGGTTTGTGGAGCGAGCCGATATTCCCACAGCCGCCACCGATGGACGCGATGTGTTTTACAACGCCGAGTTTCTGGGCAATCTCAGCCTGCCAGAACTTGACGGCGTCTTGCTGCATGAAGTCCTGCATGCAGCATTGGGGCACGTAACTCGGCGAGGTGGTCGCGATCCGCAACGATGGAACATCGCTGCAGACATCGTGGTCAACGGACTCATCGATCAGCAGGGCCTGGTGCTTCCCCAGAGCGCGGTCCGTGACGCAAACCTTTGCGGTTACAGCGTTGAGGAGGTCTACGCCCTGCTCCCAACCGACCAATTGCAACAATCAGTTGACCATGATCTACTCGAACCACCCCCGGGGTCCCCGACGAGATCAAAAGGTCCCCTCGATGGCCAGCAGGAAGGTGAAGGAGGGGATTCCCTTGACGCACCCTCATCAAAACGTAACGTCGGTCGGCCCTCGATCAGCGACGCAAAGAGTTTGGAACGGCATTGGCGTGCCGCTGCCAGTCAGGCGGCCGCAGTAGCCAGAGGCGGTGGAAAAGGAGAGCTTCCTGCCGGAATCGAGCGAGCGTTTGCGTTGCGGGACTATCCGTTGCTTGATTGGCGCTCGGTACTGTGGCGTTTCATGGCCAATACGGCAACGGACTTCGCCACGTTCGATCGCAGGTACATGTATCAGGGCTTGTACTTGGAAACCTTGGAAGATCAGAACCTGCGGGTGGTGGTGTGCGTCGACACTTCGGGTTCTATCAATGAAGAGTTAATCAGTGCGCTTATGACCGAGGTGCAGGGGGTACTTCGTTCGTACCCCGGTTTGTCCTGCACTCTGTTCTTTGCTGACGCAGATCTGTATGGCCCCTACGACATCACGAGCGACAGTGAACTTCCCTCGGCCCAAGGTGGTGGAGGGACAGACTTTCGCCCGTTGTTTGACCGTTTGGAAGCAGATCCGCCAGGCGGCGAGCCACCGTCGGTATGTATCTATATGACCGACGGTTTCGGCGATTTCCCTGCAAGCGAACCCCGATTTCCCGTGTTGTGGGCCATAGTTCCGGGCGGTCTCGACGAAGACGGTTTCCCGTTCGGCGAAACCATCCGGCTCATTGACTAATGAAGGAGAGCGTAAGTAATTACGCAGGGTTGTCCTTGGTCCCTAGCGCATGTTCGCACGAATTCGTCGCGCACGCTCCGTCCACAAACCAACAACGTTCTCAGACTTGGGCTGCAGCGAGGTTCCAGCTAGCTTCAGCGTATGAACGAAGCACCCAACCTCGCCGCCACCATTACCCATGCTTCATCGATTGAGGCGGTTTCCGCGGCGGCTCGATCACTCAGCGGCTCTCTTGAGGCCGTTACTGGATCGGTTTACTTCTCTCCGGAGTGCCACGCCAATTATGTCACGCTGGGTTTCGCTCCAAGCGTAAACCGTGCCGGCGAGGTTCATTTGCCCGATGGTCCGGCCTACTTTACGAGCCGGGGTTCAGCCCTTGGCCAGGTCCACGGCAACGTGGTTGCGGCTACGTTCGGTGTGTTCAATCCCGCGGCGGTGATTCCGGCGGTGGCCTACGGCTGGAACCTTACCGATGCCGCCACGATTGCCCAGGCCCGAGCCGACGGGGCAACCGCACAACTAGCTCGTTTGCTTGGAGACACTCCCGATGGTCTCCGCGAGATCACTGCCGTCTTCCGCCGGGCTGTGGAGGTGCTTCGCCCGGAGGGACGAGCACTCTTTGCGGGTTTGGTTTCGCTTCCCGAGCCAACCCATCCAGTGGGTGCCATGTGGTGGTTAGGCGATTGCCTACGAGAGTTCCGAGGTGATGCGCATACTGCCGCATGGATCGGCGCAGGACTCGATGCCGTGGAGATTGGGTTGCTCACTGAATTGTGGTGGGGACTTTCTCTGCACACTTACGTTCGTACGAGGGCCTGGTCTGTCGACGACGTTGGCGCAGCGAAGGATCGTTTGTACTCAAGAGGTCTGCTTGAGGGCGAAGGTTTCAGCGATGCTGGCAGGGCGCTCCGTGGCGAAATCGAGGCGAACACTGATCGACAAATGATTCCGGCGTTGCAGGCCATCGGCATTGATCTGTCCGCAACTGTGGGAACGCTAGCCGCGTGGTCTAAAACGGTTCGGGCCGGCCATGGCTACCTAGCCGCCGGGCCCATGGATCTTGCCAGCCGAACGTAGCGCAGCGGCAGCGCAACGATTCGTTGAGCATCGATAGCGATATCACCAACGAACGAGGGGCCACCAGACCCATCGACGATCAGCCCGTTACGGATAACGAGATCATGCATGGGTGCCGCCTGAGGCTAGTGCATGTGCACGTCAATCATTGCGTAGTGTCCTGGTGGCACCCTCCGCGTTAGTGCTGGCAACTGAGGTCAAAACACTCTACGAAATGACTTACGCTTCCCTGCACTAGGCGTAGATAGTGGCGCGGCGGGCACGGCGGAACTCAGTGCCGTAATCATCGACCGCATAAGCCAAAGGATGACCCCGATTTGGTAATCTGCATAAATTGAATGAATATGCATGTCCGAAGATGCATAATTGCAGCGAAACCTCGGAAACGCTGCACAAACGTTTGGAGATCCATGGCTTTCACCGCACCTATAGACCAGTTCCGATTTAACGGAAGTTTTGCGGGCGGCGTCGTCGGCAAAAGGGTGTTGATTACCGGATCGGGCAAAGACGGTGGGATCGGCCAAGCCTTTGCGCTCGCCGCAGGTCTCAACGGTGCGGCCAGTGTGTGCGTGCACTTTCATCGCAGCTATGCCGACGGATTTGACCTCGTCAACGCACTGGTTGAGCAGGGCATCCCGGCATTTCCTTTGCAAGCCGACGTAACCAACAATGGTGATCTTTGGGCCACCCGGTCCTACGTGATCGAGCAGATGGGAGGGCTGCCACCGGATTTGGTGATCTGCAATTCGGGACTCACCGAGAAGGGCTATTCGTTTGGACGAGCGGGGCGAGCGGTCGATGGCGAATCTCCCGCCATGCGTCGAGCCCGGATCCGCCAAGCCTTCATCGACAATTTGGAGGAAAGCCGCCAGGTCATCGACACTAAAGTCGACGGGTTTCTAGCCATGACGCATCTTTGGGCCAGTGAGGCGCTTCACGCCAACACCCCATTGCGGATTGTGTATGTGTCAAGCCGCCAAGCCATCGATCCCGGCGCGAGCGTTCCGGGCTACGCCATTTCCAACTGGGCGGTTCTCCAACTGCCCAAGGTGTTGAGTGTGAATCTGGGGAAGTCAAGCGATCTCGTGAGCGCCTGCAGCGTGATGTACCCGTTTGTTCGCACCGGCATGACTGACGAGTACGCCGACAACGCCAAGGTGTTTGGTCGCTGGCAGCCCCGCATGCTCGAACCCTACGAGGCCGCCCAAGCCTTCCTGCAGTTACTCGCGCAACCTGCGGCTGAAACCAACCACGGCATGTACGAACTCAACGTGGTTCCCGGCGCTACCGAAACCGACGACATCGCCGTTGCCTGGACCCAAATCCAGCTCACCCCTACCGAAACCGTCCTCCCCTGGAGCTCAGAAACCCCACTTCGTTACGGCAGGTAGTTAGTGCACCAAAGCGGAAGTTCCTCGAGCGTCGCCGAAACCCGATCGCCAAACCCCGATTGCGTCTATTCGAGGGCTACGTTCAAGGAGCTTTTGCGGCGAGGCACTGTATCCCCTGAGGGGCCATCCATCTACCTGCGGTGCCATAGGATTTAGGGCACCATGCGCTTGCAGTTGTTCTCCGATCTCCATCTCGAATTCGCTGGAGGTTGGTTCCCCAAAGCGGCGCCCGATGCCACCCATCTTGTGTTGGTGGGCGACGTTGGTCATGAGCCTGATTGGATTTTACAGTTCGGCGATTGGCCGGTACCGGTTCTCTATGTGCCGGGCAATCACGAGTACGACAAGGCCGATTACGACGACACTCGAATCGAAATTCAAGAAGTATGCGCGCAGGCGGGTTTGCTATTGTTGGATCGCTCGGTGTTAGAAATCGTTGATCCCGAAGATGCAACCCGGACCATCCGTTTTGTGGGCACAACTCGTTGGTGTGATTTTGATTTGCTCGGTAAAGGCCAACGTGATCGCTGCATGGAGTCTGCACAGCGCTACCTTCGCCATACCGGTGTTTCCCGTTACGGCCGGATGCTCGATGCCGCCGGGGTCCGCGATATTGGTTTGCTAGAGCGCGAATGGCTCGAAACCACACTTCAAGAACCGTTCAATGGGCCGACGGTGGCCATCACCCATTTTGGCCCTTCTGGAAAATCCTGCGATCCCCGCTATGGCTTAGCCCCAGGTACCGCAAGTTTCTGTAACTCCGACGATGATCTCTTCCAGTATGTGGACCTATGGCTTCACGGCCACCTCCACTGCCCGCACGACTACGAAATCGACAACGCCCGCAAAACCCGGGTTGTATGTAACCCTCGCGGTTACGAACGCCTCCACGAGCCCGACGGGTACCAGGAACAACTCGTCATCACTCTTTAGGGCGTGAGTTCCGTAGTTAAGTCAGGAAACTCGGTTCGCCGTTCACGACGGTTTGGGCGATGAGGGGAACGCCGGGGCGGTAGGCGAAGTGGGTGTAGCTGGGGGCGTTGAGGATCGCTAGGTCGGCACGGGCACCGGGGGCGAGGTGGCCGATGTCGGTTCGGCGAAGGGCTTTGGCTCCGCCGAGTGTTGCCGCCAGCAGAGCTTCTTCGATGCTCATGTGCATATCGCGAACAGCTAAGGCAAGGCAGAACCCGATCGAGGTTGTGTTGCTTGAGCCCGGGTTGCAGTTGGTGGCCAGAGCAACGGAAACTCCAGCATCGATTGCTCTGCGCGCATTGGGATAGGGCTGGCGGGTAGAAAAATCGGTGGCTGGCAGGAACGTGGCAACCGTGTTGCTTCCCGCTAATGCTTCAGTGTCGGCATCGGTGAGGTAGGTGCAGTGATCGGCTGAGGCGCATCCCATTTCCACTGCGAGTTGCACGCCAGGGCCGTAGCCCAATTGGTTGGCGTGAAGCCGAAGACCTAGCCCGGCGTTGCGCCCCGCTCCAAGCACCGCTCGACACTGATCGACGTCGAAGGCCCCCACTTCGCAAAACGCATCGATCCATTTGGCATGAGGAGCCGCGGCAGAAAGCATCTCGCCACAAACTAGGTCCACATACTGATCCGCGCGACCTTCGTACTCTTCGGGGACAACATGGGCACCAAGAAAGGTGGATTCATCGGTGAAGTTCTGCACCACTTGCAGACACCGAGCCTCGTCGACGACGTTTAGTCCATATCCCGACTTGATCTCCATCGTGGTGATTCCAGCTCGAAAGGCTTCGGCCCGCCGCGCCTGAGTTGCCAGAAGCAGTTCCGCGTTGCTCGCATTGCGGGTGGCCTGTACCGACCTACGAATCCCACCAGCTGCGTAGGGTTGGCCTGCCATTCGCGCCACAAACTCGTCGCTACGGTCACCAGCAAACACCAGGTGGCTATGGCTGTCCACAAACCCGGGGATCACGCACTGACCGTAAGCGTCAATACGATCATCGGTGATTGCAGGAGTGGGATTCACCGACGACAGTCGCTCAACGGCCACGACCTCAGTCCCGACGATGACAATCCGAGCATTGCGTACGACACCAAGGGGCCCAACACCGAGTCGGGAATCATTCGTCACCAACAGCCCGATGTTGTCGATCACCAAACTTCTGGTCATGTCCACAGACCAACAATCGAATCCTGAAGCGCACGCGTAACGTTGAAGCCACTATGCGCTCGGTCTCGCACTACAACCTTGCCGCTCACCACGACATGGTGAACATCTGTTGCGGTCGCCGCAAAGACCGCAGCACTCAGTGCGCTGGCAGCATCAACCCCTGCGGTGCGGACGGAATCCAGATCGATGGTGACCAAATCGCCGAGAGCACCAACAGCAATTCGGCCTGCATCAGGCCAACCGAGCGACGCGTGACCGGATTGGGTGGCCATCGTCAGCAGCGAGACAACATCGTGGGTTCCCCGTTCACGTGAGGTGACCCGCTCCCCCATTTCGACGGCTCGGGTCTCTTCAAACAGGTCGATCACGGCATGAGAATCGCTGCCGAGTGAAAGAGCGACACCAGCATCTCGGAAGGAACGGGTGGGGCCGATACCGTCGGCCAGATCTCGTTCGGTGGTGGGACACAGGCAAACCGTGCACCGATGTTGGGCCAACAATGCAACGTCTGGCGTGGAGAGATGGGTGGCGTGCACGGCACTGAAGCGATCACTGAGCGCACCGTTATCGGCGAGAA
>JAYTWN010000335.1:0-5482 GCA_043743435.1 Acidimicrobiia bacterium | reverse complement strand
CTGGGATTCAGCGGCGATGGTTCCAAACACGAGTGAACTTTTACCGGAACCCGAAACACCAGTGAACACGGTCAGCCTGCGTTTGGGGATCTTTACACTCACATCCTTGAGGTTGTTCACTCGTGCGCCCTGCACCCGAATCATGTCGTGGCTGTCAGCGGCGTGACGGCTTAGTGATTCCGTGGGCTTTTGCGTGGGTTTCGTTTCTTTGCCCATGGTGTTTTCAACTCCACAATTGTGGACCTGTGCTCGGATCTTATGGGCTAGGTCTACGATTCCTACAGTACGGTCGACGGTGGACATCACCGCTCTGCTTTTGGATTTACTCAGCGCACTTCATTTACGGATCGGATCAAAACGCATGGAACCACCGAAGACTGGTTGGGTGACTGTTTAGGCAACTGATTCACCACAGCGCTGTCACTGCGGCGAGCTTGGCGTGGTCATGTATTTTTTCGTCCTTCGTTACCAACGGCACGCTATGCGCATTTGCTGTTGCTACCAAGATTCGATCTGCTGGGTCTCCATGAAGGTCGAGCAACTCAGCGGCGGCGACCGCGATGGCAGGTGTGAGCTGTGAGATCTCTATCCGGTCGGTTGATTGGAAATCGCTTACCCAAATATCGGTCGGGCGGTCAAGTGCAACGCGGCCCTTCTGAACAAGCATCGCAATTTCCCAGAACGAGATGGGGCTCACGATCACTACTGATGCGTCATTGATAGCTCTCAACGCTTTGGCTGACAAACGGTCGGACTTTGCGTGCCACCAAAGAAGGGCGTGTGTATCGAGCACGATTCGCCTGTCAGCGTCATGCTTCGACATCCCATACCTCCCCGGTCGAAAAGAACGACTCGTCATCGTCGGCTAACAGGGTGACCGAGCCCATAGTCGTGGGCGCAGGCTCCATTGGAACAACACGGGCGATGGCTCGGCCGTGCTTGGTGATAACGACCTCTCGGTGGGTTGCCGCCACCTCGTCAAGGACTGAGAGACATCGTGCCTTGAAGGTGCTTGCCTGCATCGTTTCCCCGATCATGCATCAACTGTATCTGACCAATGACCATAGTCAGATTTGAGCTTTGGCTTAGGGCGGCAAACGTTTGGACCGACCAGCTTTGGAGCTGATTTCGAGACGGCAATTGTCCTTACCACCGAACCCGAAGACATTGTCGGCTGAGTTAATTCGAGCGGTCCGCGTTTTGGTGAGAAAGCCATAGCTGCGACGTGTCCTTGTTTCGCGTTCGAGGTGAAAACGCGGGCCTAACCGTTGAAGATGTCCAGCATCTGAATCGAAGCTCGACGCTGCGGCTGCCCAGGAACACCAACTTGACGATGCCGGTGGAACTGTCGGATTGCTGCTCTTTGCCGGAAAACTGAGATTTTGCTAGGTCGCTTCGCGGAGCCGCTTGCGCTTTGCAGTGCTCCATGTTGGGAGCAGGAGTCGCTACCGTAGAGACCCTAGCTTTCGAGGAGTGCAATGGCAGCGTCCACAACTACATCGGCTTACCCTGAAGCGGTATCGGCCATCCGTTCAGACGGCAAAGAGAAGGTGAACGGAACGGGCCGCTATACCGCTGATCTCACCCTCACTGGCCAGCTCTTTGCGGCTTTCCGTTACGCCGATCACCCTCACGCCCGCCTCCTCCGCGTTGACACCTCCAAGGCCCGCGCGGTCGCAGGTGTGGTTGCCGTGGCCACCAATGATGATGTTCCCGACGTTCGCTACGGCGGCATGGTGCAGGATCGTTACCTCTTCGCCAAGGACATCGTCCGGTTCGAGGGCGACATCATCGCTGGAATCGCCGCCACTTCAGAGGAAATCGCCCGCAAAGCAGCCGCTCTTATCGAGGTCGAATACGAGGTGCTGCCCTCGATCACCGATTTTGTTGCCGCTATGGATTTTAGCTCGCCGCTGGTACATGCTGATTGGTCCACGTACTCTCGCAACGACGAGCTTGGGAGCAACGCCAACACGCTTGGCTACTCAACCATCGTGAAGGGCGATGCAGATGCCGCGATGGCGAGCGCTGATGTGGTGATCAAAGGCCGCTACGTGACCGATCCTGTGCAAGGGGTGCCGATCGAACCGCGGGCAATCTTGGCGCAGTGGACCGGGGACAAAGTAACGGTGTGGACCTCAACCCAAGTTCCCTACGCAGCCCGTGCCGGTATCGCCCTCACTATGGGTGTCCCCGAATCCAATGTGCGCGTAGTAGTTCCGCTTTTGGGTGGTGGCTTCGGCGCGAAATGCGACTTCCACTTTGAAGGCCATGTAGCGGCCTTGGCCCGAATTGCTCGCAGGCCCGTAAAGCTCGTGTTCACCCGCCGCGAAGAATTTTTTGCGGTTGGACATCGGCGCGAAGGGATGGTGCTCGAATTCGAAACCGGCGCCATGTTTGATGGAACGCTCGTGGCTCGCAAAGCCAAGCTGGTACTTGACAAGGGCGCGTACTGTGGCGAAGGCGGTTTCTTCGCGCAAATGGCGGCTATGCATGCGTGTGGACCGTACAAGATCGAAAATATTGCGGTTGAGTCGTATTTGAACTACTCAAACAATCAGCCGTCATCATCGATACGGGCCCCAACAGCACCACAAGTTTGTTGGGCACTTGAGCAACATATGGATGAGTTGGCTCGTGCGTTGAAGATGGACCCGGTTGATCTTCGTCGGCACACGTTGGTTGATGCGGGCGACGAGGGCCCAACCCGACAGGTTTTTGATCGTATCGGCGTGAAGGAAACCTTGGAAGCCGCAGCGACGATGATTGGCTACGGCCAGGTGCTTCCCGATGATGAAGCCATTGGGTTTTCAAGCGGTTGGTGGCCATGTTTCGCGGTTCCTTCGGGTGCGTATGTGAAGTTCAACCAAGACGGCACGGCAACCATCGTGACCGGTGCACAGGAAAACGGCAGCGGCTCGGTCATGGCGATGCCACAATTCGTGGCCGAAGAACTTGGTATGCGCGCCGAAGATATTTCGATCCTGTATCAAGACACCGATGCTGCGCCCTATGACATGGGTTCGTGTGGATCGCAAACCACGTTCAACAGCGTGCGGGCCGTACTTGAAGCTGCAGGTGATGTGCGTGAACAACTCAAAGCCGCGGCGGCGGATCTTCTCGAAGCCGCGCCGGAAGACTTGGAAATGGCCGAAGGCATGATTCGAGTGAAAGGTACGCCCACAAAGCATGTCGCTATCGCCGATCTCACCGCTGGGGCTACCTTCCACGGTCGCGGCTCTGGGGTTACGCCCGATGCGCCTCCAGTTCAAGCCGATGGCTGTGTCGGACGACTGGGCAACGAATCGTTCTTGGCTCCTCAGTTCTTCACCCATGCGGTGCGAGTCAAGGTGGATCGTGATACCGGGGTGGTGCGGGTATTGCAGGTTGCCGCAGCCCATGATTCTGGACGAGTGCTCAATCCCACGGGCGCCAACGGACAGGTTTACGGCGGTGTGGTGATGGGCTTAGGCCAGGCACTTTCCGAAGGCACCATGTTGGATGATTCTGGTCGTCAACGCAATGCCGGGTTGCTTGACTACAAATTGCTCACCTGTTCCGATGCGCCACAGATCGATATTTCGTGGGTGGAAATTGATACGCCCAATGCGGGCCCGCGCGGATCGAAAGGTATTGGCGAACCACCCTGTGTGCCCACAGCTGGTGCAGTTGCCAATGCCATTGCCCAAGTGATTGGCAACCAGGTGAAGGTGTTACCGATGACGCCCGAACGAGTGTGGAACGTCATGAACGGAGCAGCGCAATGAGCACCAACTCGCTAGTGGTGAGCCCCACCTTGGCCGACGCCCTGAACTCCCTGTCGCTGGGTGCACGACCAGTTGCTGGTGGCACTGATTTGGTGGTCGGTGCTCGTCAGGGGAAGAAGCCGTTGCCCGCAGCTTTGGTAGCGATTCACCGGTTGACCGAACTGCATTCGCTGTCGACGACGTTGGCCGATGGTTCCGCCGGAATTCGTTTGGGTGCACTGACCACCCACGGCGAAATTGTCGCTCACCCACTAATTCGTTCGCGCTTCACTGGCTTGTGTGATGCCTCGTCGATCGTTGGTTCGCACGCCACGCGTGCCACAGGAACCATTGGTGGCAACATCATGACCGCCTCACCGGCTATGGATACCGGTGCGCCGTTGCTCTGTCTCGACGCAGTTGTGGTGTTGCAATCGGTCGCGGGAACTCGACGGATTCCATTGAACGAGTTTTTCGTTGGTCCGGGAAAAACCGTTGCGCAGCCTGATGAACTGCTTGTGGCCGTGGAAATTCCCGACACGGTGGGCACGGTCGGCTCATGCTATGTGCGCTTGGAATATCGTCAACAGATGGAAATCGCTGTGGTTGGCGCAGCGGCGTTCGTGCAAGTCGAAAACGGTGTAATCGTGTCGGCTCGGGTGGCCATCACGGCGCTTGCTCCCACGATTCGTCGAATTGCTGGTGCTGAAGGGGCATTGATTGGGAGCCGCGGTGACCGTACAGCTGTTGATGCGGCTGCTGATGCTGCTGCCTTGGCGACCGTACCGATTAGTGATGTGCGTGCTTCGGCTGTGTACCGCAAAGCCATGGCCAAGGTGATTACCCGCCGGGCCATCCAAGGGGCGATCGCTCGGGCTAACGGCGAAGAAGTTGCTATCCCGGCAACGTCATCGCTGCATGGTGTTCAGTAGGCGCGCTTAGCACTCGGGCCGCCAGGAATCTAAGGAAACTGCTCACAGCGATTCACGCTCCTTGCTTGGACACGGAATCCGGGACTCGACCGAGCGAGCAACGAAAATTTGGACGGACCGTTTGCAGAACGGTAAGAAGATGCGAAGAAACGAGAACAACGATGAAAATTGAAACAACGCTCAAGGTCAACGGTCTGAACTACCAGCTTGATATTGACCCGCACGCCACACTGTCACGGACGGTTCGCGAAGTGATCGGGCTCACCGGCACAAAGGAAGGCTGCGACGACTCCGAATGCGGCGCGTGCATGATGCTCCTCGACGGCAAGCCTGTGAACTCATGCTCGTATCTGGCTCTGCAAGCCGAAGGCAGCGAAATCACCACCGTCGAAGGGCTCTCCAATGGTGACGAGCTTACGGCGCTGCAAAAGTCGTTCTTGACTTGCGGTGGCGTCCAGTGCGGATTCTGTACCCCCGGCATGTTGATCTCGGCCACCTCGTTGCTCGCTGTAAATCCTCACCCAACCGAATCCGAAGTACGCATAGGACTTTCTGGAAACCTCTGCCGTTGCACTGGCTACGACGGCATTGTCAAAGCTGTCCTCGCCGCAGCTGAGGTTTAGACCACTCGATCCGGGCTCGGCGCTCAAACGTTCCGTCAACGGTGAACCAGCGACAGGCGCAGGAGTTAGTTCGGCGACAGGTATTTAGCGTTGACCCAGCCGAGTAGCAGGGCCCCTTTGGATTTCGTGGTCGCATCTCGAAACGAAGACACCTTGATCCAGCCGCCCTTGAGCGTCGCTG
>JAYTWN010000334.1:0-4556 GCA_043743435.1 Acidimicrobiia bacterium | reverse complement strand
GCCAAGGCCATCGCCCGCTTCGGCATCGACACCGGAGCCCCCGAGCCCCGACGGCGAAAACCTAGAGCTCGCGCCTTGCAGTTTCTATTAGTAGTCCATGAGGGCCGCTCCATCGGGGCGGCCTTCGGCATTTCCGCCACCGTTTCGTTCCTGCCAGCGTGAAGCTCATAGTGTGAGGCCACAAAAGGGTGAGATCCCCGTCGGCCAACAAGAAGGCTTAGAGTGTCTACAAGCGGTCTTGGGGATCGAACTTTACGCCGAGAAGGAGGAGATCCACCAGACGTCGAGGTGCTTCGTTGAGCCAGAAGGTAATGGATAGGCGTTTGGGATCGCGGACATGACGTCGACCGGTGGCGACCGCTTCAACCGTGCGCTTAGCAATATCGTTTGGATCAGCTTTGGGAATCAGTTTCAACCGCTGCAACCGCTTCACCACGCGCACCGAAGATGGTGGCGCATCTTCAACTCGGTCCCACATCAGCGTGTCCACCGGCCCCGGAGCAACGAGCGTTATGCCAACGGGGGTCTTTGCCAACTCACTGCGGATCGTTCCGGCAAAGTTGTTGACGGCCGCCTTCGAACCGCAGTACACCGCCATGCCGGGAAACACCGAAGATCCGGCAAGCGACGACGTGAACACCACATGACCTTTTCCGCGGCGCAACATTCCCGGGAGCACTTGTCGGGTGAGAACCATCGGCGCCACAACGTTGAGCGCAATCAGCGGCGCAATCTGTTGGGAATCCATCGACGCAAACGGATGGGTTACTTCGATACCGGCATTGTTCACCAACACATCGATCGGGCCATGGGCTGCTTCTATTTCGGCAATGAGCGTGGCGGTTTGTGTTTCGTTCAAAAGGTCGGCGACGACGGCCGCACCCCCGATACTTTTCGCTATCGCAGTGAGCTTTTCAGCTTGGCGAGCCACGACGGTGACACGGGAACCTTTGGCAGCGAAGGCCCGGGCCATAGCCTCACCAATTCCCTGGCTACCGCCGGTAACAACAACGTGTGCTCCAACAAGATTCACAATGCCTCCAAAGTTCGCAGTGACGACGGAAGAATAACCCAGGAGCTGTTCGGCGCAAGAAAGCCGATCGGCGCGAAAGCCATTCTGCACGAAAGCCGATCGGCACGAAACAGTTCGGCACGAAAGCAAGGTGCTGCTCGGAGCAGTAGCCATCGGAAAAGCGATTGGCTCTCTCTTCGACCCAGCCCCATTCAGATCCGGCTAGGGGCTCAGTTCTTGATTTTGAACGGCTTATAGTTGCGGTTTGCCGCTTCAACGAGCGAATCGGGACCAAACGTGGCGCCCTTGCCCGAGGCAACCAACTCATCAATCACGCCAGCTGGGGTTCGGGGATCGTCTAAGTCGTAAACCACCTGGGTGCGCTTATCACCGAGGTACTGGGAGTGCTCAAACTTGGTAGGTCGACCTGACATCCCTCTATATTTCCACACGTTGTGTGGCGTGAGCGTTTCCACACGTTGCTGACCGACAGACGAAACTTTGGTTTCGCCGAAAAAAATCATTGGCGTTGCACAGCAACGTGCGCGAAGATTTCAAACAACAGAGAGAGGAGGTGATTCCAATACACAAACAAATTGGGACTCTGGAGGTGGCTGGCCGCTAATCGGTTAGCTGGACCCGGTTGGTGAATCTCCACCAGTCACCGTTCACGTAACAAGTCGAGGCTGGTCCTTTTCGACGCAGGACGAAGCGTGAATCCACATCAGTAGTTGTTGTTCGTGGGCGATTCCTCTGGGAGTCGCCCATGTTCGTGTGGACCAATTCGAGGGTCGATCGTTTTCAGAAATTGGTCTGCTCTCTAACGATTGCAGGGAGCCAGCAGTAACCTCGACCCAATGTTGCGCTTCGTGAGTTCGAATCTTCTGCACGGTCGGTCAATTATCGACGGTCAGGTGGACACGCAGCGATATGTAAGCGCACTGAGTGCTCTCGAACCGACCGTTCTCGCCATGCAAGAAGTCGATCGGTTCCAAACCCGGAGCGACAACACCGACCAGACAGCACAAATTGCCGAGGCTATTTCGGGAGCGTCGTGGCGGTTCGTACCAGCAATTATTGGCGTGCCCGGTGAGCAGTGGCGGCCAGCAACCGATCATGACGCAGCCTCCGGACACGATTTGCCTGCAGTCGATCGGACCATCCCCGCATACGGAACCGGTCTCATCACCACGCTTCCGGTGCAGTCTTGGCATGTGATACGTGTACAGCCTTTTCGCTTTCGGGCGCCGGTGTTCATTCCTGGCATCAACAAATGGACGATGATTAACGACGAGCCTCGGGTCTGCGTCGCTGCGGTTGTGGAATTTGAAGGCGGTCTGATGACGGTCGCGGGGACCCATGCTTCGTTTGTCCCCGGATGGAACATTCCACAACTACGTCAAATAACACGTGCACTTAGCAAACTTCCCGGGCCCCACATTTTGCTGGGAGATCTAAACTTGCCAGCCCCAGTGCCCTCGATGGTGACCCGATGGAAGGCACTTGCTACGGGCCTCCCAACCTTTCCCGCACCAAACCCCAAGATGCAACTTGACCACGCATTGCTGCATGACCCGTCGGCAACATTCAACCAAGGGAAGCAACCCGTTGTCGCTCGCGTCGAGCATCTTGCCTTTAGCGATCATCGTGCCCTCGTCGTCGAGATTGGCTAGCGCAAGTTCTCGTCTGAGTTCAACTTTCGACCCTAGAAGGAAGAACTCTCGCGCGCCGAAAGTGCACGCTTGTGTGCGGATATACACGTGCAGATCGGTACGCGAGCGTGCACTTTCACCGCAACCTCTCGTCACAGATTCCAATCAATGACTCAACAGCCACCGCCGACAGGTACAGGAGGGACTTCGTCGTGGGGACAGTGCTGTCCGACAACGGCAGGACACCGCTACAAAGCCACCGATACATAGCCACCGATACATAGCCACCGATCCGGGTTACTCCAGAGCCAAAGCCAGATCGATCGCCTCGGCCAGGCCACCGTGGTCGACGTGCGCCACGATGTGTTTGCCTGCCGCCAAGGCCCTAGGCGTTCCGTTGCCCATAGCAATCGGTAGGCCAACTACGCCGAACACTTCAAGATCGTTGTCACCGTCGCCCACCATGGCCACTCGATCGAGCCCAAGGCCATAGTGCTCAGCCAGGAAGGCCGCCGCGCTGGCTTTCGAGATACCCCGAGCCGTGACGCTAGTGAAGCACACATGGTGCATATCGGGCTGTGAGGCCACACTGATTTCGAGCTGGTCATCGGTTTGCGTAGCCGCTTCAAACGTAGGCCACTCCGCCCAGGGCACAACCCACTGCACACGCACGATTGGATCATCACTGTCGAGCAAAGAGAGTAAATCTGGGATCACTGTTTGCTTGAGGTCGATCAACTCGGCATGGTCTTTAGTATGCACGCTCTCGGTTTCTAGGAAACAGTCCATGGCCGTGTACACCTCAAGTGCCTCACCATGTTGACGAGCCAAATCCACTTGCCGACGGAAACTGGCCGCAGGCATCGGAACCGCATGGGCCATAACACCGTCGGGAGTGCAAACCACGGCCCCCGAATGAAAGACGTGCGGTTCATTCGGCGAAACTCTGCGCGCATACACAATGGCGTTGCCACTACAGGGTCGCCCGGTGCATATGGCCACATGACGCCCGGCAGCCCGAGCTTTCTCGATGGCCGACCATGCCGAATCAGGGACCCTATTGCCGGTGCCCACCAACGTGCCATCGATATCGACAAGGATCAAACCAATGGTCATGACTTGTCCAGGCCGCGGGTGTTCAGGTCCTGGGTATTCAAGGCCTGGGTATTCAAGGCCTGGGTGTTCAAGGCTGGTCCGGGCTGTGAGTGTTCTGGGCTTGGGGGCCCACGGCGCCGATTGCGTTGAAGTATTCCAGTTCAGCGTCGAGAACGGCTCGGATATGCAGAGGGTTCAGATCGCGGCCGGTCTGCAATGCGCGCATACCTACTGAATCGACACCCCAGTCATCGTCGACCACGATTGGGTTTGCGCCAGCACCTTGACCGCCCGGATCGGCACCACCGTTGAGCGTGGAAGCAACTCCGCGGGTCTGCATTTCATCGAGGTGCCACAACAAGATATCACGGACATCTTCGTAAGAAACCTGCGCGCTTATGTCTTCAGGCAGCCGCTCGGAAATCCAACCCACGGCATCATTGACATCAATCGACGGGATCGGAGTCACCGCATCCAACCGATGCGTTTCCCGTCCGATAGCTACTGCCGCAATTACAAACACTGCAGCGAGGGCAAAAACTACGAAGAGCCAGATCATGCGAGGCCACAAACTTTCGACAAGAAGGAATCATCAGCAAATTTAAACGACGCACCCGATTCGCAACTCCCCGCACCGGAGATACGCCAACGCCAAGACGCCGAGGTGTGAGCGACGAAACTGTTCGCAAAACATGTCTTTGCCACAAGCGTCACAAAAAAACAACTGACAACATCGGTGCCCCTTCGTCAACTCTTGCTCTGCGGCTCATCTGCGGCTCATCTGCGGCTCATCTGCG
>JAYTWN010000333.1:0-3518 GCA_043743435.1 Acidimicrobiia bacterium | reverse complement strand
CCGATCCACTCCAAGCCGGCGTCGGTAGTGTTTACCCGTCCGCTTACGTCTACGGCAACAACAACCCGAATATGTCTGTGGATCCTTCGGGGAAGCGTGGGGCGCTTGTTTGGCAGACTCCGAATCCGCTTCATGTTTTTGCGGATGTTGGTGGTGGGGCGGAAGATGCGAAGGCTTCGTTCTCGATTCCGAAGTGGCAGGGTTTTGGGCGGACGCGTGTCAATCTCTATATCTAGGCTGATCTTGCCTGTTTGGTTATTTGTCTTTCCGGTGATGGGACTGGGGATCGTCCGGTTAGTGATTATGAGCCGAGTTCCCGGGTTCGGGTTGTGCTTGATCATGAGAGCAGGAAGGGGTACGGAACGGTTGTCCATTCGACAGCGGCGTTGCCATTCCAGGGTGCGACTATCGCTCTGAGGCCTGTGAATGTACGGTGCACCATTTACGCACACAACACGGAGACCACCAAGTCGATCTCATGGTTGAGGGAGCGGACCGGCGCGTTGTCGCCCTCGAGGTGAAACTCGCGGCTGACGTAACCAACAGCGACGTGCGCCACCTCACCTGGCTTCGAGAACGCCTTGGCGATCGCCTCGCCGACGCTGCGGTGATCACCACCGGCCACCACTGCTTATCGCCGCCCCGATGGCATCGCTGTCATCCCCGCATCGCCAATCGGACCGTAGCTGCGGTTCGGTTGTTCGACGAATCTCCTGGTTCGCAAGATGACCGTAACTATTGAACTTTCGTTGGAGGATGAAGCTCGTAAGCGAGCTCAGGCATCCCGGCGTGGAAGGGTTGGTCAAGTTGTCGGTGATTTGGGCTCCCAATTGCCTACCGAACAGCCAAAGCATCGGTTGAGTTTCGTAGGAATCGGTACCTCCGGTCGTTCCGAGGCACTGGATATCCGGCGGGAACGAGCAGAAACCGCAGCCGTGGGGGGAGTGGCATGAGCGCCGTTTGTCGCCATTGAGTGCCAGAATCTTGGCATGCGGAATTTGACAAAAACCGGTGGTTGGAAGAATCGTCGAACAGGTGCCATGGCGTCTTGTGTGGTCGCTGCGTTAAGCGTGGTTGCGGTGGCATCGTCGGCCCCAGCGGCGAGCACGGCGACTACGAAGAAGGATGAGGCAAGTCCGGCGGCTAAGCGCAAGAAGGTCAGTGCCAAGGAAGCGAACTCCGTTGAGGAGTATCTGGGCTTCAATGCTTCGGATCAGCAGCGCCAACAGCGGGTCATTGAAGAGCAAATCCAGAAGTGTATGAAGCTTGAGGGGTTCACGTACACGCCTTCGGGTGGCAACGATCAGCTGCCGCGCAGTGCCGACGGTCAGCTGGATCAGAAAGCCTTTGCTGCGAAATGGGGATATGGCATCTCCACCTTTCTGGATCCAAATGACCCATCGAAGAGCCGCCTCGGTGAAGACAAAAACGCCAAGACGTTGGCCAAGATGTCCACAGCAGAAAAGAAGGCCTATCAAAGCGCACTTATAGGCAAGGCCGGTGGCAACGACATCTCTGCCATCATCAGCGGTGATGGTTGCGTTTCTAAAGCGGTGAAAACGGCATTTGGTGATTTGGCCGCACTTCTGCCACTCCAAAGCAAGTATCAGAAAGAAGTGCAGACTCGCATCGACGCCGACGTCAAAGTGGTCGAAGGTATGAAGAAGTGGTCGAGCTGCATGAAGCAATCTGGGTTCACATTTGCCAAGGATTCCGATGTGCCGGGCTTGTTCAGTAAGCGGTTTCAAACCTTGCTCGTAGCCGTCGGCGTAAACGATTCTGGACTGGCCGGGACCTTTGGTGTGGATAACTCCGCAAAGTTGTCCAAGGTTGACAAAGTGGCACTCACCAAATTGCAGAAGGACGAAGTGGCTACAGCGATCTCTGACGTGGAATGCACGGCCAAGAATCTCAAGGTTCGCGATGAGGTCAAGAAGAAACTTGATCAAGCATTCATCGCCACCAACGAAGCGACACTGTCTTCGGCCCGAGACAAGTTGAACCCCTAAGCGCGCATTGGATTGCGAACGTCGGTTGGAATTCGAACGAGTACTAGAAGCTCTGTAGACGTATGAAGCGCTCAATTGTGGTTAGTGGCGTTCTGGCTCTGGTCGTGGGGTCATCGTCGGTGGCGTGGTTTGCTGGTCGCAGGGTTGCTTCGCCTGCCGAGGTTGCCGCCCGAACGCAGGCCCCGGCTCCTTCGCGCATTACCGTCGCCGTCACCAAAACGGTGCTGTCTTCTACCTTGATTAGCCGCGGGCTGGTGCGTTACGGTGAGCCCAAACCTGTGGTGTTGGCGCAATCGGCCTTGAAGATCACGGCCCCGCTGCTTACGTCGGCTCCGGTGAAAGGTGCAGAGTTGAAAGAGGGCACTAAGGCGTTGGAAATCGGTGGACGTCCGGTGCTGGTGTTGGAAGGCGCATTGCCAACCTTTCGCGATATGCGCCCTGGCGATACTGGTGTGGATGTGCAACAACTCGAAGACGCACTTGGGCGCCTGGGGTACTCACCCGGGATCGCCGATGGAGTGTTTGATGGGGCCACCGAGAAGGCCGTTTCGAGTTGGTATCGTGCCCTGGGATACGACCCCTTCGAACCCACCGAAACGCAACGTGCACAGCTGCGTACCGCACGTGATGCCGCATCCCGAGCCGCCGACGCGGTCCTAAGCGCCCGCCGAGCCGTTGACCAAGGACTGGCTCCTGATCGTGGCTTGAATGCCTCGGAAAATGCAAAGTCCGCTTCCGAACGCGTAGCCTCGGCCAAGGATGCTTCGAAGCGCGATATCGCCCGAGCCGAAGTTGAGTTGGCCGCTCGGGAAGCAGCGCAACGAGCCGCCGCTGCCGGGGTTGCTTCCGCTGAACGAGCGGTCGAAAAGGCCCGCACCGGTGATACGGGAGCCCTCGACGATGCCAACACCGCAGTAGGGGATGCCCAAAGCCAACTCGTCGATGCTCAGGCCGCCGTGAAGGAAGCTGAGCGGGGAGTCGAGGATGCCAAAGCGGCAATCCCTGCCGCCGAGCAAGCCGTAACCAATGCATCAGCCGACATCGTCGATGCCCGGGCCGCGGTCGAAACGGCTAAACGTGGCGTGGACGATGCCAAGCGCGGCAAAGTCACCGCAACCCAAGAGATCACCACGCCTGGGATTATCAATCTTCCTGCCGGAATTACCCTGCCGCCCGGAGTTTCGATTCCCGGTGTGGGGCAGACCCAAACCGTGCCGCTCACCGTTTCATCGGATTCCGGTGTCGCTGCGGCCGAGGATAACGTGCGAGCTGCCGAAGCCCGGGTGCGTCAAACCGAATCCGCCAAAACCCAAACCGAAAGCGCGCTTAGTGCTCGCAAAAGTGCCATCGAAACCGCGACCGCCGGAGTAGAGCGAGCAAAACGCAACGTTGAGCGGGTGCAAGCTGGCGTGGATCGGGCCAAGCGTGGGGTCACCAGATCACAGGATGCGCTGAATGAACAACCCCGAACCGTGGAAGACCTCACCGCCAAGCTAGACCAAGCCCGTG
>JAYTWN010000332.1:0-2683 GCA_043743435.1 Acidimicrobiia bacterium | reverse complement strand
GCCACTGGCACTGCGCAACATGTAGTCCAACGACCCAAACATGGCCGTGACGATGGGCGTAACCGTTGGTAGATCAACAAGCATTTGCCACTCAGCCCGATGCAACATAGAGCGAGTCAAACTCGACCCACCAAAGGAGTACCGGTGCGATCCACGATTGCCCGAACGATCCGGATCAAGGGCGATGATTTCCCGAACCGCTTCCTCAACCCCGGCTCGCAGAAATGCCAGTTGCTCAGCAGTGAGGGCATCGCGCACCACCACAAACCCATCCCGATTGAACAGACGCACCGCCCGTTCAACCTCAGTCGGATCGAGCACTTCCAAACCCTTGATCCCATTGTGCTCTGCCAGATGCTCTCGTAGTGCCTCAACCTCGGCGGAGCTGGCGGTCAGGTCGGTTCCGATCGGTTCAGCGGACATGGCCTCACCGTATCAGTCGAACCGAATCGCCGAACAGCCCTGGTCAATCACGACCGATGTTGCTCGACAACATTCAACATTCAACATTCAACAAGCCGACGGCGGCGTGGGTGGTCAACACGGATTGCCTCCCGGCTACCCCAGTTGACGAACAAGGCGTGTGTCCGATGTGCATTTCTCCAGTCGACTGAATATTTTCACCGGAAGGGCGCACGCGCCCGAACTTCAAGAGCAATCACTAAGGTGACAACTTACTAAGCGCGGATTGCATTACGACTAGTGCTGCGCGGACAGCTTGCACCGTGTTGCCAGTCGGGGTACTTCGTTGTTGCTCGCTCGTTCATCCACAACATGCAACGCAAGGCGGCCACCGCTTCATCGTGCAGGCCGGGATGATGAGGCCTGCGATCTTGAGTTGACCAAACGCTGTAGCAACTCGAGCCAATACCGAAGCCCAATCATCCGGTTCTGGTCGATGCAG
The DNA here is from genome assembly GCA_043743435.1 of Acidimicrobiia bacterium. Classification (GTDB taxonomy): domain Bacteria; phylum Actinomycetota; class Acidimicrobiia; order Acidimicrobiales; family JANYDT01; genus JANMZO01. Next base: position 1,779 of record JAYTWN010000332.1, on the reverse strand, counting down.
ACCAAAGCAACGTGGCGAACTACCGTGGGAGGTGCTTATGGACACCTCCCTGGACAACGCTTCCCAACACGGCAATTCCGCCACACTCTCGCCAACTGAGCCTGTGGCCACCTTCGATGTGATCGTCGTCGGCGCTGGGCCTGCTGGTTCGGCGGCTGCGCTCACCTTGGCGAAGAAGGGCCGCAACGTTTGCCTGGTGGAGCGCGGGCCATTTGCGGGATCGAAGAACATGTATGGCGGCGTTATCTATGGACGCATACTTGATGAGCTTGTGCCCAACTGGTGGAGCGAGATTCCGGTGCAGCGTTGGATCACCCGCCGCGGCACCATGTTGCTCACCGATCACCAGAGCCTCTGCATTGACTATCGCACCACCACCTGGGGTAAGCCGCCCTACAACGGGTTCACCGCATTCCGTCCGGATTTCGATAAGTGGTTTGCCGATAAAGCCGTCGCTGCTGGGGCCACGCTGATCACCTCAACCACCGCCACCGGCCTTACCCGAAACACCCGCGGCGTGGTGAACGGCATCACCACAGATCGGGGCGGAACGCTTCAGGCCAAGGTCGTGATCGCGTGCGACGGGGTCAACTCATTCCTGGCCAAAGAAGCCGGGTTGTATCCGCATTCGGGTAAGGAGCATTTCACCCTTGGGGTCAAGGAGGTTCTGGCCCTCCCCCGCGAAGAAATCGAGTCGCGTTTCGGTGTCCGCGGGGATGAAGGCGCCGATTTTGAAATCGTTGGTGGCACTCGTGGCATTGCCGGTGGCGCGTTCGTTTATACCAATCACGACACCATTTCCATAGGTGCAGTGCTTTCTCTCGAAGGGCTTTCCAAAGCGAAAATCCGTCCCGAAGAAATCATCGCCGGACTCAAAGCCCACCCTTCGCTTGCTCCCCTCGTTGAAGGCGGCGAGGTGAAGGAATACGCGGCACACTTGATTCCTGAAGGCGGGTACAACATGATGCCGACGTTGTACTCCGATGGCCTGCTCATCTCCGGCGATGCTGCCGCCATGTGCTTGGCGGCGGGCCTGTGGCTAGAGGGCGTGAACTACGCAATGGGCTCTGGCATGGCTGCAGCAGAAACCGCACACGAATCTATTGCCCTGGGCGATCAATCCGCACAAGCTCTGCGCGCCTATCAAACTCGTATGGAGAACAGCTGGGTCTTGCAGGACCACAAAAAGGTCCGCAAAGCCGCGCACTTGTTGTTGAGTGACCGCATGCAAAATCGCTATCCCGCTTTAGCATGTGAACTTATGGAACAGCTCTACACTGTAGAAAACCCGAAACGCAAACGCGGTGCCGGAACCATCGCCCGCCCCCTGCGTAAAAAGTACGGCATCTCCTTCCGAGACCTAGCCAAAGACGCCCGCGACTCCGCGTCCATCTTCGGCTAACCGGCGCACCTAACTCCCTCCGCCAACATCTTCGCCTACCCCACTTGCGCCGCGACCCTTCGCGCTCCGTTTCACCGAGTCCGGTCAATTCACCGCCCCGCAACAGGCCAACTGACCGCACTCCACTCCCCGTCAACTCCGTTCGCCGGGAACGACCCAGCCGACAAGAAGTCCCACCGCGCACGTCCGGTCAATTCACCACCCAACAACCGGCCAACTGACCGCACTCGAAACCCCCACCCACCTCGGATTCACCCAACCAATTCACGGCCGACAAGGAAACCAGCGCTCGAGAGTCCGGTCAATTCACCGGCCAGCAACAGGCCAACTGACCGCACTCCAACCCCCATCTACTCCGTTCGCCGAGAACGACCCAG
>JAYTWN010000331.1:0-3837 GCA_043743435.1 Acidimicrobiia bacterium | reverse complement strand
GCGTAACGCGGAGAGTTCGTCCGACGCAAGAGCCTCGACTGCGGAAAGTTGCAAGGTGTTGAGCTTGCCTTGCAGTTTGGGTTTGAGATCTGCAACGTGCTTGGCCGCCCACTTTGCCTGACCGGTGCATGCAGCGATCCACAACAGCGTGCCCAGAGCCTGGGTTCCACACGGTTCAAGCTCAGTAGAGGTTCGGTTGAAATCATCAACACCAACGGGGCGACCCTCGAGAGACTCAACGTAAATGCGACACAACGCCACCATCGGCCGCCCAGAAGGTCGCAAGGTTTGGTTGGCGACGAGCTCATCAAGAGCCTTACGTGCACTTAGTGTTTCACCAATCGCACACAACGAAAGCGTCAGCTCGCCTAAGGCGTGTGCCCGTTGACCCACATCGCGCACGGCGAGCAAGTCGACGGCTTGTCGGGCTCTGCGGACCGCGGTTCGATGACGTCCTTGGATACGTGCCACCAGCGCAAGCCCGTCGGCAAAAAAGCCCGCCGCTTCTGCAGAATCACTGTTGACGCTGAAATTAAAGGTGGAAACCAACATGGTTTCCGCCTCCCAAAATCGTGCGTCATAGGCAGCGGCGATACAGCGCATCCACCAATACGAAGCCACCATGGAGGGTTCTGCCCCACTGGAAATCGCCAACGGGAAATGCTCGTCGATCAAAGCCATGGCATCCACGATTCGCCCTTGACTCAACCAGGCAATCGAAAGCTCAACCCCACCCACGGCCCTGGTCAATGGGTCAATGGACTGATCCAAAACACCCTCGTGAAGAACGTCCGCAGCCTCATCGATCAAACCACTGTTGAGATCAATCGATCCAAGCTCAATACGGATCGCCGTGTCATAACCGTCGGGCCACGGCAACTTCTGGACAATCGCCCGAGCGGTTTGGGGATCCTGTCGATGGTATGCGTACACAAGACGAGAGAGTCGACGAAACTCCAAATCCTGAAACGGCGAAAGTGTTTTGTTCCGCTCTTCGTCGGAAAGCCAATACTCAAGTAAGGCGGCTGCTTGATCAATGGCGTAATCAAAAGCCACGATCGATCGCAACAGCAAAATGGCGTTCGCGGGGGTGGGCTGGTGTTGGTACGCCAGTTCTGCGAGGCGGGCAGTTTCGGCGTAGCGATCACGCACGGTCGTAGCGAGGAGCCGTGAAGAATCGGATCGCTCTTTCGCGTGGAGTGCGTCGGCCGAAACATCGGTGGCGTTTACGAAACTTTTGAGCATCGAAGCGGTAAGCCCACTGGAGGCTCCGGCCAGATCGGCGGAGGAAAGATCGTGACCAGCGCTATGGAGCCAGAGCAGTTGGCGGGCCGCATCATCGGGTTGTTGATGAGCGCTGGTGGAAAGCGCGTCGGCGAGATCGAGCAGCAACATCGATCGCTTAAACGCCCCAAGATCGGCCAGCAGCGACTCGGTGAACAACGGATGCGCGACCGTGAAAATCTGTACCTCGCTACGGTAGCGATGCTCGGTGCGTTCGGTGAGCAGGCGCCGCTCCTGCAGCTCGCTAATGACTTGGGGTGCCACCAGTTTGGTAAACGTCGGCGTGTCGAGATGCACGGCCAACGCCAACAGTTCCAACGCTCGGCGTTCCGCGGTACTGAGCGAGCCAAGTTGCGAAGCCACCAAATCCCGGAGTTTGGCTGCAGGTAGAGGCGAAACCAACTGCAAGACCGAATCGCTCACCACCAGTGCACCACTCGCCAGACCTGACCGCGTGAGCCCAACGGCCAGCAGTGGGTTACCTCCGGCGAGCGCCAGAAGCCGAGATTGCGCCGCAGTGGACAACCCAGACCCGGCGACTGCAGCGCATAGTGCCCGTGTAGCTGTGTCGTCGAGCGGGTCGAGCTCGGCCACAAACGCGTCATGATCGCGCTCCAAACGACGAAACGAATCGGGCATGGTGTTGGTTCGGGCGGTAATGATCATGCGCGGACCGGACCGAGTAGCCACGGTATGCAGTACCGCTTCGGTATTGGGATCCAAGAGCTGCACATCATCAACCACCAGCACGATGATTGGCTGAGCCAGGAGATCGTCTACGGCTTCACGTATGGCCAAAATTGGGTTGGCCAGGTTGAATCCCGGACGAACCAAGTGCAAGATCGGTGAAAAGGGAAAGCGTTGAAGCTCCGTTGACCCCCGGATGACCGCCCGCTTCGCGCTCGTGGGGGCGAGAGCCTGGGCCAACTCCAAGGCCAGACGGGTCTTTCCTACACCCTCTACGCCGTACAGCGCCACCACACGGCGTTGCTGAAGCGCAGTGAGTGCATTGGCGAAAAGTTCTCCGCGGCCTAGGAACGGAGTAGTCACCTGCCCAACTTGGCGGTTGCGAGCGGCTACGTCAAGGGCAAATCGGGTAGTTCGTTGAAACGCGTACTCAACTACTGAGGACAAATGTGCCTGTGACGTCAGATACTGGTTTCCAAGCTGCATGTCACGACCTCGGCAATGGTTCCGACGGATATTGCCGAGGTCGAAATGTCGTGCGCTGCACCGGGAAGCATCTACCGTCGTTGCCACTATGGCCGATGCTTGCTTGCCCGGGTTGGTACCCCCGGACCCACATCGGTTCCCGGTTGATGGCATCGTGGGCCAGGTTTCGGCGGCCCTGGCTGATTGTGGCGCGGTCGTGGTGATTGCGCCTCCCGGCACGGGTAAGACCACGCGGCTTCCGTTGTTGTTGGCTCGGTATGGCGTCGTGGATCGTTTGATCGTGACTGAACCTCGCAGGGTGGCGACGAGGGCCGCCGCGATTCGCATGGCTTCCACGTTGGGTGAACGAGTGGGGCAAACGGTTGGCTACCGGATGCGCGACGACACCAAGATCGCCCCCAACACTCGTATCGAAGTGGTTACCGAAGGCGTGTTTGTGCGGATGTTGCAGGCTGATCCTGGGCTTGAAGGCGTGTCGACGGTGTTCTTCGACGAGATCCACGAACGCAGCCTCGACATCGACCTTTCCCTCACGCTTGCTCTGGATGCCCGGGCGGTGTTACGTCCGGACCTCAAGATCGTGGTCATGTCGGCCACACTTGAAGGTGAGCGGCTCGCTGCGTTGTTACAGGCCCCGCTGGTGCGCACGGAAGCCGTGACCCATCCGCTCACCATCACGCACCGCCCAACCTTGATGGCCGAAATCGCCAAAGGTGTGGTCGATGCACTCCACGAGCAAATTGCACGTGCACATACCAAATCCGCGGACGTGGGGGACATTTTGGTGTTCCTTCCCGGAACCCCAGAAATTCGTCGGGTGGAAAACGAGTTGCGTCGCCGACCGCTCGGCGCTGGCGTTGCGGTCTACCCGCTAACAGGTTCGCTGACTCCCGATGCCGCAGCGCTAGCCCTGAATCCTGCTGCTGACGGGATCCGCAAAGTTGTTCTGGCCACCGCAGTTGCGCAAACCAGCATCACGATTCCTGGCGTTCGCACCGTAATCGATGCAGGGTTAATGCGTCGCTCTGCGTATGACTCCTCGACAGGAACCACCCGTTTGGTCACCGAACGAGTGAGCAAGGCAACCGCAATGCAACGCGCAGGTCGAGCGGGCCGCGAAGCTCCTGGTGTGGTGGTGCGGCTGTGGTCTGGAGCAGAGTTTGATCGATCGGCTCCGAACGATGTCGCAGAAATCGCCGACAGTGACCTTACCGACTTGGCGTTACAAGTAGCGCTGTGGGGTGCAACAAATGTGGCGTCGCTGGCCTGGATCGATCCACCTCCAGCGCACCACTGGGAGGTAGCACAGGCACTGCTTCGCAGGCTGGGGGCGCTGGATGAGCGAGGAAACGCAACGATGGTTGGGCGTGCGCTTGGTTC
>JAYTWN010000330.1:0-1554 GCA_043743435.1 Acidimicrobiia bacterium | reverse complement strand
TGGTGAACTTGAAGCGCTCCTTGGCATGTCGCTTCGTTAGAAGGAGGCGAGAACGGTGAGTTTCGCAAAGCCAATCGTTGATGAAACACGTAACCCATGGCAAACTTTAGCTAGTACGCGCACGTATGAAAACCCTTGGATTTCTGTCCGTGAAGATCAGGTAGTCGATCCTTCGGGGAAGCCAGGAATTTACGGGGTTGTGTCACCGAAGAATCTCGCCCTTGGGGTGCTGCCAATTTTTGAGGACGGCTCCACGGTGCTCGTCGGCCAATACCGCTATGCGTTGGATCGGTACAGTTGGGAAATGCCTGAAGGTGGCGGCAAAATTGGTTCCGATCCTGTTGCGGCTATTGCCAGAGAGCTCGCAGAAGAAACGGGATATCGGGCTAAGAGTTGGCAGTTGCTCCACGAAATGTCGCTTTCCAATTCGGTTACCGATGAATGGGTCATGACGTGGCTTGCTTGGGATTTAACCGAGGGCGAAGCCGAACCGGAGTCAACCGAAGATCTCGCCGTGTGGCGCCTGGGTTTCGATGAACTCGCTGAGCTGGTGCTCGATGGCACGGTGTTTGATTCCATGACGGTGGCGGCGGTGACCTTGGTAGAAACCCGGCGATATCGTGGCCTTGTCGGCACCTCCGGAACTGGACTTCCCGAAGCCGTAATGAACGCCCTGCGTGGTTGATGTGCGTTACGTTCGGTCGACGACCCCGCGAAAGTGAGTGAGTGGGAAGAGGGTGCGCGAGTACAGGCAAAAGTGCTGCTTGACTAAAGGACGGCTCGGATTCTCCCGATGAGGATCTCAGATAGTTGTCGTTCGACGCTTGAAACCCCGCAATAGTGGGTCTCCAGGCCCGACACGCTCTAGCTGTACTAGCCATGTTGTTGCTGTACGCACCACCAAAACTGCTTGCTGACGTGGTCTTTTAGGCTGGTCGCTGGAGGACTGGGGTGTGCCAACCAGCCTAATTTTCAGTTCAGGATTCACGTGAGTAACGCGTACAAAGTTGTGGTTGACGGATCAAACGTCGCCACCGAAGGTAGAACCCTTCCCAGCCTTTCCCAGCTCGACGAGGCCGTACAAGCCTTTATTGAGGAACATCCCGGCGCTGACGTGCTGGTGATTGTTGACTCCTCGTTCCCCAATCGGATCGATTCCAAAGATGCTCCCATTTTTGAAGCGGCCTATGCGGCAGGGGAAATTATTACCCCACCCGCTGGAACCACCGGCCGCGGTGATGCCTTCATTTTGAAGGTTGCCGACAAGTTGGGCGCCACGGTGTTCTCCAACGATTCGTTCCAGGAGTTCCACGGCACCTATGACTGGCTCTTCGACAAGGGTCGCCTCGTTGGTGGCAAACCCGTCCCCGGCCTTGGTTGGGTGTTTATGCCCCGCACTCCCGTTCGTGGACCGAAGTCGCGTGACGCCGTTCGTGAAGCCAAGCGTTCAACCGCCCGTATCGGCTCGCCTGAAGCCATGCGCCCGATGCCAATTCCGAAGGCTCCACCGGCATTCGTGAAGAAGTCTGCCGACGTTGATGCCCCAGAGGCCGC
>JAYTWN010000329.1:0-5570 GCA_043743435.1 Acidimicrobiia bacterium | reverse complement strand
GAAAACTTTCAACGGGCACACCGTCAAACTCATACGCATGCGTACGATAATGGGTACGAACAATGGCGAAAAGATTGTTGCTAAAGTCGTAGCGGATATTCAAGTCGACGGGGGCCGAATCGATTCACCGGCCATCACCAATTACGCAGCCCGCGGGCAAAAAATCGGCACCCCTTCGGTTCGTACCGGAGTCTTCAAGGACCTGTATCTGACCCTGCAACGCGAACCACTAGCGAAGGGCGGGCCAACCACCATCGGCTTCTACGTGCAACCCATGACCGTTTGGCTGTGGATTGGCGGCTTGATTATGGCCATCGGCACGGCGCTCTCCATCATTCCCGGCCGTCGTCGTCGCCCCACCGATCCCTCCTCAGTCGCCCATGCTGACTGGGTTCCCGATCCGGCTCGCCCGTCGGACGTCGCATCGGATGCCGCATCGGCTACTGAATTGGTTACTGCCTCTCTAAGCTCCAGCTCAAAGGAGACCATGGCATGAGTACCTCAGAGCGCCCCAAAGACGCACGCCAGGCTTCGATGACAAACCGAACTGGTCCATCGATCAAACTGATTGCTATCGGCGTCGCTGCGGTTTTGGCGGTATTCATAGGCGTACTTGCTACCCGTGAGACGCAATCCAACGACCGAGCCAGTCGCATACTGGGTCAAGCAGCACCCCAGATCAGCGGCGTTTCGTTGCTCGATGAAAAACCGTTTGACCTGCAAGCTCAACAAGGCAAATTTGTCGTCGTGAACTATTTCGCTACCTGGTGTCCACCGTGTGTGTTGGAGCATCCAGAGTTGGTCAAGTTCGCCGAAACGCATCCAGAGGTGGCCATGGTGAGCGTGGTGTTTCAAGACAACATTGACGATGTTCGCAAGTTCTTCAAAAAGCGTGGAGGCAATTGGCCTGTGCTCGATAGCGAACGTGCCGCCGTGGATTTTGGCGTGCGCGGTGTCCCCGAGACGTACCTCATCTCCCCCGCCGGACAACTCATTTTCCAGACCAACGGTGGTGTCACACAGAAAGCGTTAGAGAAAGCCATCAATCGTTTCTCCACCGACACTCCCTTAGCCACAACCGGTCCGGCTAAATAACTCATCGACATGATGCAAAACTCTCAGAAACAAAGCGGAAGCAACACCCGATTTGCGGTGATCGTCGGTTGCCTCTTGCTACTACTAGGTGCGCTTATTGTTGGAAAAGGCACCACCTCGAATTCGGTGCAGGCCCGTACCGATCGGATTGCCAGCGACATCAAATGTCCAACGTGTCAGGGGCTTTCGGTCAAACAGTCCAGTGCTGGCCCAGCCAAGGCCATTTACTCCGAGATCCAACGCCAAGTTACCGAGGGTCAATCCGATGCCGACATCCGCGGCTATCTGGTTAGTCGCTTTGGTATCGAGCAACTCTTGCGTCCCGAAGCGACCGGAGTTTCTGCGCTGGTTTGGATTGCCCCGGTGGTTTTTGGCGTCGTTGCTCTCGCCGCTTTGTTGTTTGCCTTTGCCCGTTGGCGAAAGAACACCACACCACCGTTCAACCCCGACGACGAAGCTTTGGTTGCAGCGTTTCGTTTAGGTCAACGACCCGAGTCGCCGGATTCGTCACGATCATGAGCGATAGAGAAAGCCCCAACCAAGCGCGACGCCAAGCACCTTACGGCCAACACAAAGAACGCGATTATCTGCTTCGATCCCTTGATGACCTTGATCGCGAGCTTGCAGCGGGTGATATCGATCTGCACGATTACGCCACCCTTCGGGCTGACTACACCAGCCGAGCAGCGGCGATTCTTCGCAGCGATGAAGCGCCTGCTCTCGATACGTCGTCGACTATCTCGAAGCTTGCTGCTCGGACCGAAAACCAATGGGACGCCAACGCTGACATCCGACCCAAGCGAAGCCCAGCTCGTCGAATCGTGGCAATAGTTGGCGTGCTCGGCGTCGCCGTAGGTTCAGGTGTGGCCGTGGCACGTTTTGCGGGTGAACGGGTGGGTTCGACAGGACTGACAGGCACCGTGCGTCAAGCGGCCAGCCCTCAGCAGCAACAGGCTGAGAAGTTCATGCAAATCGGCCGGGACAACCTTGGTTCTGATCCCATCAAAAGTCTTCAAGCGTTCGATGCGGCGTTAAAGATCGACCCCACCATCGCCGAAGCCATGGCCTATAGCGGCTGGGTTCTGCGCATCGCCTCGCTGTCGGCCGAGGGCAAGGATGCCAACGATTTGAGGGCTGGAGCAATTCGTCGTATCGATGAAGCGATCATCGCGGACCCCACGTTCCCCGACGCTTACGCGTTTAAAGGGGTCATAGCCTTGCGGGATCAAGACGACCCCAAGACCGCCCTGGCCGCGTTCAAAAAGCTCGATGGGCTCAAGACACCACCGTTCGTGCAGCAGCTCGTCGGCACGGCCCGTAAAGAAGCCGAAGAGGCTCTGGCCAACCCCTCCCCAAACTGATACTGGCGAAGGCGTGAGAAACTTATCGGGTGAGTTTTTTTGATCGCAATCGCAAGGACCTGGAGAAGCGGGGTATCGATCCGGCAAGGCTTCCTCCGGGGCAGTATTTCACTGATCGGTTTCCGGTGCTCCATGTGGGGGACGTGCCAAAGTACAAGGATCTCTCCACCTACGACATCACCATTAACGGTGCTGTAGAACGAACGCTAACGATCACCCTCGATGAGCAGAAAGCCCGGCCCGCTGTCACGGTAGAGACCGATATTCACTGCGTCACCAAGTGGTCGAAGTTTGATACCCATTGGACTGGGGTGCCGATTGCCGATTTGCTTGGCGAAGCGGGGATCAAGCCCGAGGCAACGCATGTGATGTTCCACTGCGAATACGGCTACACCACGAACCTTCCCCTTGCTGATGTTCTTGATCCCTACATTGCTCTGCTCGCATATGAGTTTGAAGGTGAACCACTCGAAGCACAGCACGGGTTCCCGCTTCGCTCCTTCGTGCCGCACCTCTACCTCTGGAAATCCGCCAAATGGATTCGCGGTATCGAACTGCTCGTTGGTGACAAGCCGGGTTTCTGGGAGCGCAACGGATACTCCATGTACGGCGACCCATTTCGAGAACAACGCTATTCCGGCTCATAGGGCCGCCGTTCAACCCAACTGAGGCCAGTCCAACCAAGCCCAGCCCAAGTCACAGCGTCACAAAACCGCAAACGTCGAAAATGAACTCATGAACTTCTCTGAAAAACGAACCGGATGGCGCACAGCAGCCATCGCTTCTGATGCAGCGGCCCAACAGCTTGCCAATCCCGGCGATCAGCCCGGTCGATTTGCGGGCCGGGTCCGCACCCTATCCACCATGCCAAGTGCGCAGTTCACGAAGCGCGCCGTGATCCTGCTCACTGCCGTCGGCGGATCCCAAGCCATCACCGGCGCACTCAGCGGACAATCAAAGACCGTTCGAGCTGCAGTTTCCGGTCCGCTCTCCCTTATCGCCGGACTCGGTACGGTCGCACTGGCCACCATGATTCTCGGACGGTACGTGCGCATAGGAGTACGAACGTTTCGAATCATCGCCGGAATCAGCGCAGCACTGCTTACCTTCATCATTTACACCGGCTCCGCAGTGCGGCTCACCGGTTCGGGCCTAGGTTGTCCCGATTGGCCGACGTGTGAACAAGGCAACGTGGTTCCCGAATCAGGCCTGCACGCGCAAATTGAATTTGGGAACCGTGTGGTCACCGGTTTGTGTGTTCTCGTTGCCGGGATCGGTGTGCTCACAGCGCTCGTTCGTAACCCCTACCGACGCGATCTGGTGCAGTTCGGCTTGCTAGTGAGTTTGGCCATTTTTGGAAATGCCATCGTCGGCGGATTCACGGTCCTTTCCGGCTTACGTCCCGAGTTTGTGATGGCCCACTTCATCCTGGCCCTACTTGCGTTAGGTACAGCCTTGGTGTTGTTTCATCGTGCCGGCGAACGGGGTCAAAGCCGATTACTCACGGGAAAAGATCGGATCGCCGCACACGACGACAACACAACCCTATTGTCCAAAAGTCTTACCGTGGCAGCCGGCGTGGTGCTGTTCATGGGCATGATCGTCACCGGCTCCGGCCCCCACGGAGGCTCCGACAAAGGGGACAATCCGGTAAAGCGGTTTCCGTTTTCCACCTTCGATACGTCACGGATTCACTCGATTGCCGTATGGATCGCGCTCGCCCTGGTCGTTACCCTCGCCATTCGCTCACTGCGAAGCACAAGCCGAGCACCCGTAGAACCCGCGACCGACAGTACTTTGTCATCCGTGACTGGCGATCTCTCGGCTAGCGGCCAACCTCGATGGACAGCCAATGAGCTTCGCAGCAGACTAAGCGTACTGATGGGTGTCATCGTTGCCCAGGGCGCTCTTGGTTATCTTCAATACTTCAACGGGGTTCCGGCACTTCTCGTGCAGTTCCACGTCATCGGTGCCACTGCCTTCTTCATTGCCGTGTTCTGGGTGCGCGCAACAGTCACGAAACCACCAATGACCAGCCACCAATGACCGGCTCCGATGACCAGCCCCGATGACGAGCCCCAAGTGACCAAAGCATCCAACGCACCGGGCCCACAACCAACCTCCCTACAAAAGTTTGAGAAATTTCAAAAATTCTTGCAATGAATGCGAAAAATGAGGGAGTCGTTCGTTGTCTAAACAGTGGCGAGTTGCCACAGCCTCAACAATCGTTCCAAAGCCGTTTGATGCGTCGATGCACTGAACCGGAGTAGGCCTATCAGGTGGTTCGCCGCGGACATTGTGGGTTGGGTGGAAACCTTGCCGTACTTGGTTGATTCGCTCCGCAGACGCTGGTTTGCTCCCAAAAATCGAACGTCGCAGTTCAGCGGTAAGATTTGGACGTGCAACGGCATTCGGCGTCGACAGACTGTGCGCGTCCACTGTGCGCGATTCGGGCCACGGTCCGTTTTTGGTTCGACGGAGACACCCGCCGAGTGGTTTTGGACCGCAAAATCAGTGAATGGGGTGGGCAGGGGCTTTTGTGTGAAAGCCATGCGGATCGCCTGATTGTGGCCCGCGGATGGGAACTCGATGACCGCCGGGTTTCTGAGCCCCGCCTCTTTTCTGTTGATCAAGCCGATCGAGCCGCCGCTGGCCGAATTCGGAGATTGAGTCATCCTGAGGCTCACCCGTCGACCCCGCTTCCACTTGATGGCGGCCCGCTCTACGCCCTACCAAGTGACTACGAATCGCCTCCGGCAGCGCCGCTCACTCCAATGCCTACCGGCACGGTCATGCCCACCACCGGTCCGGCAGCACCCGAATCTGTTGCAAACGCACCTCGCCGATCGAGCGAGAACACCGTGGCCGACATCGGATCGAACCCCAAGTCGCCCAACTACCCGTTTGACCATCCCGGCCTCGATGATTCCCGTCGTGGCAATGGTTTCGATCGAACAAACCGCAACGGCGACTCCTCAAGATCTGTCCCGAGTCCGGACTCCTCAAGATTTGTCCCGAGTCCGGACCCTTCAAGATCTGTCCCGAGTCCGGACTCCTCAAGATCTGTCCCGGATTCCGACGCAAACGATTGGGGTGGCGGCTCGTCGGTACCCG